>CAJLYL010000026.1 GCA_905210855.1 uncultured Clostridia bacterium | reverse complement strand
GCAGGGGTTTTATATAATTGATTTTGACAAAATTGCGCGCGATGTGTGCGCAGCCGGCTCGCCGTGCCTTGCTGAGCTGGCGGCGGAATTCGGCGGCGGCATAACAGCGCCCGACGGCTCGCTGCGGCGCAGGGCTCTGGGCGACATGGTTTTTCGCGATGGAGATAAGCTGAAAAAGCTGAACGGCATAACGCGCAAATACATCCTTGCGGAGGCGCGCCGCCTGCGTGAGCAATGCGAAGCGCAGGGCAGAGACATAGTGTATGACGCGCCGCTGCTCTTTGAGGCAGGGCTTGACAGAGAGTGCGATTTTGTCATTGCGGTAACCGCCGGCAGGCAGACGCGCATCGAGCGCATAATGGCGCGCGACGGCATAAGCCTTGACACCGCGCGCGGCAGGCTGGATGCGCAGCACGGCAACGAATATTACGAGCGGCGCAGCGATTTCCGTGCGCGCAACGACGGCACGGAGGAGGAGCTTTTTGCCGAGCTTGGCGACATATTAGTGAAGATAGAGGACAGGATTCATGATAATAATAGTTAATAAAAAGCGGTTTGCGCTGTCCGCGGCGTGCATTGCGGTTGCGGTTCTGCTTGCGGTCAGCCTTGCGGCGCGCCCCGTGAAAAAGCTGATTTATCCGCTAAAATATGAGGACATCATTTACAAATACAGTGAGAAATACAGCCTCGACCCTTATCTTGTGATGGGAGTGATAAGCGCGGAGAGCCGCTTTGACCCGAATGCGGTCAGCCACAGAGACGCCAAGGGGCTGATGCAGATAAAGGACGACACGGCGCGCTGGTGCGCCGAAAAATTTAACACCGATGTATCCGCGGAGAATCTCTTTGACCCCGAGACAAACATCGCCATAGGCTGCGCGTACATAAATTATCTTTTGCAGATTTTCGGCGGCGAGGCGGAGACGGCGCTCGCGGCATACAACGGCGGACAGGGCAACGTGAGCAGCTGGCTGGGCGACGGCAGATATTCATCTGACGGCAAGCGGCTGTACAAAATCCCATTCGGCGAGACGGAGCGCTATGTGGAAAAAGTGCTTGCGCGGCAGCAGATTTATTGGAAGCTTTACAGGTGACGGATTTTTCGCTTCAATTATTACAATTCCATTAAATATCTCGCACCGCGGCTCAATTCTCTTGAAATATTTTTCTCTTTATGATATACTGGTTAAAACCATAACGGAAAGGGGATCAATATGGAACAGTTTAACGAGACAGTGAAGATAAGCACCGTGACGGACAATTCACAAAAGGTCAGAGACATAATGACCGTGGTGTACGATGCTTTGAAGAAAAAGGGCTACAACCCGATAAATCAGTTGGTCGCCTATCTTATGAGTGACGACCCGACATATATAACGAGCTACAACAACGCGCGTATACTCATCAGCAAGCTTGAGAGGGACGAGATTCTTGAGGAATTTGCAAAGGAGTATGTAAAGACGCTTTGAGGGTGATTGCTTGCTAAAGTGTGCGAAGTGCGAATCGGCTCGGCGGTGTATATTTTATTTTGGCTCGCCCAAAAGCATCACCCCATTATCTGCTGCGGAAGGAATGTGTGGCAATTAATATGAAACTTAAGAACAACAAGGCGCTCACCGCCGGCTTTCTGGTGGCGGCGACGCTCCTGGCGAAGCTGTGCGGAATGCTGCGCGACATCGTCATAGCCGGAATGTACGGCACAACTACAAATGAGGCGGCAGCCTTTTCCACGGCAAGCAGAATACCTCTGCTTTTTTTTGATATAGCTCTCGGCTCGGCAGTCACGTCTGCGTTTATCCCGATTTTTAACGAATTTTTGGAGAAAGACGGCAGGGAACGCGCCGTGAGATTCTCCAACAGCTTTATAACCCTGGTGCTGGCGATAACCGCCTTCATGACCCTTGTAGGCATGGTGTTTTCCGACGGCTTTGTCCGCCTGATTGCCGAGGGCTTCAGCAGCGAAAAAATCGCGCTTACATCGTCGCTTGTCAGGATAATGTTCCCCACGATAATCTTTACGGGGCTTGCCTACTGCTTTGTGGGCATACTCCAGTCATTCGGCGAATTTTATGTACCGGCGATAATCAGCCTTGTGTCAAACGGGCTTCTTATAATATATCTGCTCATTTTCCGCAACCGCTTCGGCGTACACGGCGTTGCGGCTGCAATGCTTGTTGCATGGAGCACTCAGTTCCTGGTGCAGCTTCCCTCGCTCAAAAAAATGAAATATTCGTACAAGCCCGTGCTTGACCTGCGCGACGAGGGCATAAAAAAAGTCTGTGTCCTCGCCCTGCCCATAATTGTGAGCACCTGGGTTCAGCCGATTAACACCATGATAAACATACGCCTTGCCTCTTCCATGGCGGACGGCGGTGCGGTGTCTGCGCTCGACTATGCCAACAAGCTGTACATCATATTGGTGGGCGTGTTCACCTTTGCCATAACAAACCTGATATTCCCCTCCCTGTCGCGCGCCGTTGCAAACGGCGACGACGAGCACTACGCAATAACGGTGCGCAGGGCGGTGCGGTATGTCATTTTCATCATAACCCCGGTCATGGCGGGATTTCTGCTCATGTCCACGCCGATTATACGCCTGTTCTATGAGCGCGGCGCATTCGGGGCGGATTCCACCCGGCTTACCTCAACGGCGCTCTTCTTCTATTCGCTCGGTATGCTCGGCTACGGCATTTCCGAAATCTGCAACAAATCCTTCTACGCCCTGCACGACGGCAAAACCCCCATGCGCATATCTATGGGCGGCATAGCGCTCAATGTGGCGCTAAGCCTGGCGTTTGTGCTCATCGGCAATCAGGGACACTGGGCGCTGGCATTCTCCGCCTCGGTTGCGGCTAACATAATCGGTTTTTCCATGCTCTTTGTGCTCAATCGGCGCAAGAGGGTGCTTAACCGCAGCGTGGGTGTGTTTGCACTCAAGGTTGCGGCGGCAACCGCCGTCATGGCGGCGTGTGCGTACGGCACAAAAATCGCCCTCGGCTCATATGCCGACAGCAAGCTGATAGGTCTGTTTGTTCCGGCAGCCGTCGGCGCGGCGGCATACATCATCTGCTGTGTGCTCCTGCGCGTAAACGAGCTGACCGATATAATATCCCTCGCTCTCGGACGGGCAAAAGGAGGAATCAGATAAATTGAATAACAGTGCAATTTTAAGATGTATATCAAGCTTTTTTGCCGCCCTCATGTCTCTTTTTGAGCAGAGCGGCTTTCGGCGTATTCAAAAGACATTCGGCTCATGGTGGAGCAGAGTGTCGTCAAAAAGCCTTATAGTGAACCGCTTTGAGACCTGCCCGAGGACGGCGGAGTTTGCCGAAAAAAGCTTCGTCGGCAGGCTGTTTGCGGCGCTTTTGCGTTTCGGCAGAGCTGTTGCCGCGCCGATTATGCGCGCACTCGGCTCAAGCGGAGTTTTCTGCGCCGTGCGCGGTTGGTATCTCGGCTTCTTCACGCAATCCGTGCGCGGATACTGCGCGGCGGTGTTTGCCGCGGCGGCGTGCTATGCCGTGCCCAAGATGATAACCGGCAATCTTGCTCCGTGGCTGACTGCGGCGGCAATCGCGGTGATGCTTCTGTGCGCGGCCGGCTACCTTGCGGACAGGTCTTTGGCGGCAATGTTCTCCAACAGCGTTGCTGCGCGGTTCATCTCGCGCCTGTTTGAGGCGCAGCTCTCACCTACTGACGAAACGGTCAAAAATTCACGCGCGTCAATGTTTATGCACACTCTCATCGGCGGTCTTGTCGGCATAGGCGCGCTGCGCTTCGGTATTGCGGCGCCGCTTGTTGCGGCAGGGCTTGTCGGCGCAGGGGCGTTTATCGCGGATTACCGCATAGCGCTCTTTGCGGCGCTCATCTTCATGCCGTTTATCCCGACTATGGCGGTTGTGGGTCTGGTGCTGGTGAGCGCGGCGGCGTTTGTGCTCAAAATCCTTGCGGACGGGGAGTACCGCGTTGTTCACACTCCGCTTGACGCACCGCTCGGCATATTCACTCTCGTTATGCTCATCTCCGCCGTGACCTCTTTTGCGCGCGGCAACAGCATAAACATTTTTCTGGTTTACTTTGCCTTTGTACTCTCATATTACCTTGCGGTAAACGCTGTGCGCACCAAGCGGCAGCTGTTTGCGCTCATCACGGCAATGCTCTTTGCCGGTGTCGGCGTTGCGCTCTACGGCATTTATCAGCACATTTTCGGCCTTGCCGAGGGCACTACCTGGACGGACACGGATATGTTTGAGGACATAGCCACCAGAGTTATCTCCACCTTCGGCAACCCGAATGTGCTCGGAGAATATCTCCTGCTGCTCATACCCATAGGCGCAGGCTACATTTTGGCGCGCCCGTCGGCTTTCAATAAATTTGTCTCACTGGGCGTGACGGCGCTTTTGTCGCTGTGCATGGTGTATACATATTCGCGCGGCAACTGGATAGGTCTCATGGTTGCCATAGCCCTGTTTTTCATGTTCTATGACGGCAGGATAGTATGGCTGGGCGTTATTGCAATGTTCTTTGCCCCCATGCTGCTGCCGCAGACGGTCATCAACCGATTTATGAGCGTGGGAGATACCACGGACACATCCACATCGTACCGCGTGTACATCTGGATGGGCACAATCTCCATGCTGCGCGACTACTGGCTCTGCGGAGTGGGGCTTGGCAGCGAGGCATTCAATGCAATTTATCCATACTACTCATATTCGGGCATAGTTGCGCCGCACTCGCACAACCTCTATTTGCAGATAATCACGGAAAACGGATTTTTGGGCATTGTCGCCTTTGTCGCGATAATCTTCACATATTACAGAATGAGCATTTCGGCAATAGTAAAGCTGCGCAGAAAAAAGCGCGAGAGAATGCTCACGGCAACCGTGACGGGGCTTGCCGCCGGAATGTTCGGGTACCTGGTGCAGGGTATGTTTGACAACGTGTGGTACAACTACCGCATAGTGTTCATGTTCTACATCATACTCGCGCTTACGGCGTGCGCGGCGCGGTGCGGAAAGGAGAAGTCGGCATGATAAAGGTGATAAATGTAATCTCCGACACAAACATAGGCGGAGCGGGCAAATGCGTGCTCACATTTTTGAAATACTACGACAAATCGGACATCGACCTGACGGTGGTGGTGCCGCGCGGCAGTCTGCTCATCCCCGAGATAGAAAAGCTCGGCGCGAGATATATCGAGGCGGACGGCATTGCGGACAGGTCTCTGGGCAGAGACGGCATTGCGGAGCTGAAGAAAATCTTCAGGCAGCTTCGTCCGGATTTGGTTCACTCCCACGGCTGTATGTCGGCGCGGATTGCGGCGCGGCTGTGCGGCGGCATAAAGATTATCTACACGCGCCACAGCGTATTTGAGCCGAGCAAGAGGATATCGCGCGGCATAGGCAAGCTGATAAACGGAGCGATAAACAATGCCACGGCGGACAGGATAATAGCCGTTGCCGAGGCTGCGAAGGACAACCTTGTGAAAACGGGGGTTGACCGCAAAAGGATAATTGTGATTCAAAACGGCGTGGAGCCGCTCGCCAAGCTGAGCGACGTGGAGCGCACCAAGCTGCGCACCGACTACAACGTATCGTCGGACGAATTTTTGCTCGGCATAGTGGCGCGGCTTAACGAGGTCAAGGGTCATGTGTACATTCTGCGCGCGCTCAAAAGGCTGCGCGACGACGGGTTCAAGGTGAAGCTGCTCATCGCGGGCACGGGAGACTACGAGCAGGCAATCCGCGATGAGGCGGCGCGGCTGGATATAGTGCATGATGTGATAATGGCAGGCTTTGTGTCCGATGTGACGGGCATAATGAACATACTCGATGTCAACATGAACGCCTCATTTGGCACGGAGGCGACAAGCCTCTCGCTGCTTGAGGGCATGAGCATAGGTCTGCCGGCAATCGTGAGCGATTTCGGCGGCAACCCGGGGGTTGTGACCCACGGCGAAAATGGGCTTATCTTCCGCACCAAGGACGCGGACGATATGTACGAAAAGCTGAAAATGTATCTTGCGGACGAGGGGCTTCGCCGCAAGCTGCACGAGAACAGCAAAAAAATATTCGAGCGCAAATTCCGCGCGGAGATAAATACAAGAAATATCGAAAGCGTATATTTCAGTGTTGTGGAGGGATAGGCAGATGGCTAAGAAAAAATTTAATTTTGTGGATGTGCTCATAGTGCTTTTTGTGCTGGCGGTAGCTTTCGGCGGCGTTAAGCTGCTCTCAGGCAAGGAGGGCAAGGTGACAAACGCGGTGAGGGATGTCAGCTTCACGGTAGAGGTGGCAAAATCGGACAAGACCTTTGCCGACGCGATAAAAATCGGCGACGACATCTACGACAGCAAAAAAGGCGGCTACTACGGCAAGGTGACAAATGTTGAGGCAAAGCCGGCAAAGACGATGGGTGCGAACACAGCCGAGGGCAAGTATGTCATTAGCGAATTTGAGGGCAAATACGACGTGTACATAACCGTGAGCGGCACGCCGACGACGGTGACGGACGGCAACATAATGTTTGCCGGGCAGAAGGTAAAGGTCGGCAACGAGATGTTCCTAAAGAGTGCGGCATACGTCGGCTACGGCTATGCTGTGGATGTACATTTTGACGGGGAGGCGCAGTGACATGATAGATAACAGAGGCAAGCTTTTCGGCAGGATTAACATAATTGACCTTTGCGTCATTCTTGTGATTATTGCGGCAATCGGCGTGACGGTGTTCAAGTTCAAGTTCAGCGCACATTCCGATGTGTCCGCGTCCAACGGCACCGTTACATACACGGTGACCACAAATGGCGTGAGGGATTTCACGGTGAAGCAGTTCAAGGTCGGCGACAAGATGTATGACAAGGAAAACGACAAATACATGGGCGATGTGGTGTCCGTCTCGAGCGAGCCGGCAATGGATTACATCACCTGCGCGGACGGCAGCATAAAATATGTGGTGATGCCCGAGAGATACGACCTGACGGTGGTTGTATCAAGCCCTGCGCGCATAAACGGCGAGGAGATTATCACAAGCGGCGGCAAGCAGATTTTCCTCAACCAAAAGGGTATGTATTACACGCAGACTGTGATGACAAACTCGCGGATTACTGCGGTTGAGGCAACGGTTGAATAATGCGGAATAAAAACGCGGATTTTCCACTTTAAGTGAAAATCCGCGTTTTTATTCGCTGATGACGTTGTGCGATAGGCTCCCCTGTGCAAGGGCGCTGCTTGCCGGTGGCAAGCGTTTAGCGCCGACCGAAGCGGAGCTGAGACAAGGTGACTGAGGGGTTGTAAAATGATTTCCCCCATCCGAAAAACTATTAATATTGAACAAGCCGTACCGCATATATTTTTCATGCGAGGTGACTTATCCCATGAAAATGAAAAAAACACTGATAACCTTTGTTTCGATATTTGTGTCGGCGGCAATTGTCTCATCATCTCCGGCGGCACTTGCCGAGGAGGACTCTATGCAGCTGTCGTGCCCCTCGGCAGTTCTTATGGACAGCTCAACCGGCACCGTGCTTTACGAAAAAGACAGCCACAGCAAACGCCCCCTTGCCAGCGTGACCAAAATCATGACCATGCTGCTCGCCATGGAGGCGATAGACAGCGGCAAGCTCGGCTATGACGACATGATAACCGGCTCGGCATATGCTAAAAGCATGGGCGGCTCAACCATATTTCTGGACGAGGGCGAGCAGCTCAGCGCGCGCGACATCCTAAAGGGCATAGCCGTGTCGTCCGGCAACGACGCCGCCGTGGCCATGGCGGAGCACTTGGGCGGCAGCTGCGAGAATTTTGTATCTATGATGAATGAGCGCGCCGCACAGCTCGGCATGGCAGACACTCATTTTGTCAACTGCAACGGTCTGCCTGCGGAGGGGCACTATTCCACGGCGTATGACATAGCGCTCATGAGCCGCGAGCTCATGCGGCATGAGGGAATATTCGATTTTACCACCATATGGATGGATTCGCTGCGCGGCGGCGCGTTTACCCTGTCCAACACCAACAAGCTGATTAGATTCTACGACGGTGCAACCGGGCTGAAAACCGGCAGCACCGACGAGGCAAAATTCTGCATAAGCGCCACGGCAAAGCGCGGCAATATGCACCTGATTGCCGTGATTATGGCAGCGCCGACCTCGAAGCAGCGCTCCGCCGACGCAAGCAAGCTGCTCAATTACGGCTTCGCCAATTATTCGGTCATTCCCCTTGCGGCAAAGGGCGAGGAGGCGGCTCGGCTGCACATAGAAAAGGGCGCTGACGGCGAAACTCCGCTTGTGTGTGCCGATGACCTCGGCTATCTGTGCCAAAAGGGCGAAGAGCCGCAGCTTGAGCGCACACCGATTTTTGAAGAAAACCTCTGCGCACCGTGCGCCAAGGGAGACCGCGCCGGCGAGCTTGTCATAACAAGCGGCGGCAGGGAGCTTGGCAGATGCGACCTGATTTTTGCCGAAAATGTGCCGCGCATGACCTACGGAGGGGTTTTTTCATCAATGATTTCAAAATGGGTGCGGATGTGAGCGGTGCAGACACAAAATATTTTGTGCCGAATTGCAGCAATACGCACATTTTAACAGGTGTAAATTGCAAATATAATCCGATATTTTGCAGCAGGGTGCCGATTATGACGGAATATTGCACATAAAACCCCCGTATTGGTTAATAAATTAACAAAATTGCAAATTGTATATTGATTTTTGCAAACGGATATATTATAATTATACACACGGATATATTATAATTATACACATTAATGAGGGGCTGCTGCAGCTGCGGCAGAACCGCAAATTAATTAACCGGCTATTAAGGAGTGAAACGCAATGGCTCAGATAACAAAGGACACCATAATTGCAGATGTGCTCAAGATTGACGCAGACACCGCACCTTTCTTCTTTGAGATAGGTATGCACTGCCTCGGCTGCCCGTCGGCAAGCGGAGAGTCTGTTGAACAGGCGTGCATGGTTCACGGCGTAGACGCTGATGAGCTTGTTGAAAAAATCAACAGCTTCCTTGCAAGCAAATAAGACTTGATTCACCGTTGATTTAATTTCGACCTGATTTTGTCGGGCACACGGGAGTCTGCCATACGGCGCGTATGGCGGAGTCCGGTGTGCCCGAAAGGGTATGACCCATTTCCAATTTTGTATTTGTCATCCGAATCGACCAGGCCTGACCCGCTTGGTCGATTAAGGGATGGCATATTTTTTTATAGCCTATCGGGCGGCGCAGCCGTCCGATAGGCTATAAGTCAGTCACGGTTTATTTCGCTTATGTCATATGGCGTTGTCTGATATACAAAGTAGTTCAGCCAGTTGGAGTACAGCAGATTTGCATGACTGCGCCATGTTACGCGCGGCGCCTTGGTGTCGTCGTCATTGGGAAAATAGTTTTTCGGCACGGCTATGTCGTCACCCTTTGCCTTGTCGCGCAGATACTCGTTTTTCAGCGTGTCGGCGTCGTATTCGAGATGCCCCGTGACAAAAATCTGCCTGCCCTTGTTCGTCATCACTATGAAAACGCCCGTCTCCTCGGACGAAGCTATTATTTTCAGTTCGGGGATTTTTTCTATCTCCGCCCTCTCCACCGTGGTGTAGCGCGACTGCGGCACCATGAACACATCGTCAAATCCGCGCAGCAGCATGGATTTCCTGTAATCCGCCGTGTGGGGGTACACCCCGAAGAGCTTTTTGTCAAGGTTTACTTTTTTCACTCCGTAGTGGTAATACAGCCCTGCCTGCGCACCCCAGCAGATGTGCAGCGTGCTTGTGACGTGGCTGCGGCTCCAATCCATAATTCCGCACAGCTCGTCCCAGTATGCCACCTGCTCAAAATTCATCAGCTCAACCGGCGCGCCGGTTATCACCATGCCGTCAAATTTTTCGTCCTTTACCTCGTCAAAGGTTTTGTAAAAGCTGAGCATATGCGCCTCGGACACGTGGGTCGCCTTGTGGGTCGCCGTTTGCAGCAGCTCCATTTCCACCTGAAGCGGGCTGTTGCCCAGCAGGCGCGCAAACTGTGTCTCCGTCGCCACCTTCGTCGGCATGAGGTTCAGTAGCAGAATCTTCAGCGGTCGTATGTCCTGGGTGGTCGCTCTGGTTTCGTTTATTACAAATATATTTTCGTTGTGCAGGGTTTCCGCCGCCGGAAGCCCATTCGGAATTTTTATCGGCATAAGTAATCATCTCCGATTTATAAAAATTTATCGGACAAGCAGGAAAGCCCGTCCGATAATAATTATACTTGTGTTATACTGCTTTGTCAACCCGAAAGCCGTTATTCACATATTATCACGTTAAAATCCTCACCGCCGCAAAAGACAAGCTTTTCTTCGCCTGCGCAAAACAGTCTGTCACCACGCTTAACCGCTGTGTTGTTTAGCTCCCCTGCTCCGCTTGTGACTATAACGACGGCATATTTTCTTCCGCACTTGTATGCGGTGTTGCCGCAGGCCATGCTCATTGAAAATTTATCTGTTTGCCTTTCGGAGCATATTTCGGTAATGGCATTGCACTCGGCAGCCGGTGACGATAGGTATTTTTCCTTTATTTCATCAAAGGTGCAGCCTGTGTAGTCATACATATCAAGAGCCTTGTCCATGCCAAGCCCCATATCAATCCTGTATTTGGGCATAGGGTTGCCCGTTACTGTCTTCGTTTCTGCAACCACCATCAAATCGCTCGGTTCCTGCAATTCTATCATAAAGCAGCCGCTGCCTATGGCATGGGGCACGCCGCCGTTCACAAACACAAAATCACCCTGCTTAACCGGTACTCTGTGCAGCAGCGACAATATTTCGGCACTGTCTCCGCTCAGTATCGTTTCCCGCCACAATTCTTTTGTGATTCCGAGTTTGAATCCCAGGTAGACGCAGGCGTCATCTGCGCAGCTGAGGAAATACCAACACTCAGTCTTGCCGAATTGCGAATTGAGGTTTTCTGCGGCAAATTCCACCGTGGGGTGCACCTGTACTACAAGTCTTTCGTCCGAGTCGAGCAGTTTCACCAGTATCGGCAGAGTATCACTGCCGATGATGTCTGTTATTGTGCTGCCGTCAAGCGAAACGCCGATACCTTCGGTTGCGCCGCCGGGGGTTTTTACAAAGGTTGCCGATGCCGTCCAATCCTCGGGATAACAGCCTTTTTTCAAAAAATGCTCTCCGGTAAATGCGTCAATGTTTTTTCCTCCGTGATAAGTCCTGCTCACACGGTTCTGTTTTAACTTATATATCATTATTTTTTCACCGCCTTGAGAAGTACCCCGTCATTTTCGTTGAGGGTAAGTTTTTTTCCGTCAAATCCGTTTCCGAAGACTACCGATACATCATAACTGCCGTTTATATCAAGCGTTGCTTCCTCTCTTTTGTTGTTGTAGTTTATGGCGAAAATGTATGTGCTGCCGTCGTCGGCAATGTGCTCGGTAAATCGTATATATTTGTTTTCGCAGTCTGCTGTACGATTGACACCGGAAGCTTTGGCAAGCTCTCTGTATATCACCGCGTAATTTGGTATGTTGTCTTTGAAAAACGCTCCGGACATTTTTGCAAGGTGCTTTTCAAGCGGAACAGTCAGGAAATATACCCATCCTTTGCCCACACGGTTTTTAAAGAATATTCCGTCACCGTTTTCATCACGCGCCAAAACTTCTGCTTCGGATGACTCGGGCTTCAGCAAATATTCGGTGTAAACCGGCAATTTTTCGCCGCCAAAATTTACAATACGTTCACTATCGATTTTTTCCCTGTATGCGATGCTTACGCCGGTCATCTGCGGAATGTTGCGTATAAGACCCGCGCCGGCGGATATAAACAGCGTTGAACCGTTTTCCACCTTATGAATTAATTGATTCAGCTCATTCAAGTTAATCGACTTGTTGCTGTCTATGCTCGGGAATATGTACAGCGGTGAATCGGGGATGGCATCGAGTGCGTAGCAGAAATTCATGTCCAAATTTGCCTGCTTGGCAAGTATATATGCCGCCCTCAAAGTGTCTGTGTCAGTTCCGCCATCGTCTCTCGGAACAACTATGGTTCCGTTCTCTGTGTTGGCAGGCAGTCTGCCGCAGGGGAGTGACGAAAGCAATTTTTTGAATTTTATGTTCTCTTTAACTATGGGCTTAGGTTCAAGATTTTTGTCAAAAAATCCGTAGTCGCTGCCTATGGTATTCCAGCGATAGGGTGCATAATCGAGATGCCCCTGGTCAAATGCGCACCACCACATAACTCCGTGGCATCCGTGGGCGAGCGAGGTCAGCAACGCCGCGCGATAAAAATCGGCTTCGGTCTTTTTTGAACAGTTCATATAGCCAATAGAACCGAATTCCTGCACAAAGGTCGGCACATTGCCGATGTCCTCGCCGAGCTTGCAGCGAAACGGCAGGTCCAGCGTAGGCTTCATGGTTGCAAGCGGATCCGCCTGTGTCTGGAATATATTATAGGGGTGCGTTGTGTGCACATCGCACATTTCGCCAATTGTCTTATAGTTTGACGCGGTGCTGTCTATGCTGGAGAAAGCAAGACCCGATACCACGGGATGTTCTTTGTCGCGCGTTTTTACCGCGTCGGCAATAACGCTGCACCATACATAAAAATCATCCGGAGTGTCGCCCCTCTTAAGCATATTGTCCGGCTCGTTGCCGAGATCCCACGCCGCGACGGCAGTTTGGTTTTTGAACCTTTCGACAAAGTATTTTACAAATCTTATCTGCCACTTGATGACCGTTGAATCGGTCAGAAGAGATTTGCCCTCAAAAGCCGGCGGAGCGTAGGTGCGAAACGACATATGACCCGTTATCAGCGCCACTATGAGTTTCATGTCATATTTTTGAGCCAGTGCGCAAAATGTTTCAAACTTTTTGCAGGCTTCCTCGCTTACTCCCGCTTTTCCGGCAGGCGTGTCCGGCAGGCTGTCCTCTCCCATTCCGTATTCCCACGGTGTATCCGGACCGTACAGCGCTTTCAGCGGCTGAAACACCGGCCACAGCGGAAACACACGCAGGTGGGTTATGCCGGCGTCTCTCATAATGCGCATATCGTTTTCAATGGAGTTTTCATCAAAATCCTCCCACATATTTATGGCATTCTTTGACGCCCAGTAATTGATGCCGGTAAAAAATTCTTTTGATATATTTTCAATCATCGTGATACCTCCCTATTGACAAAAATTAATGTTGTGATACAATAATAACGCAGATAACTTAAAAAATATTGCACAAAATTAATCACAATGTTGCATTTATTAATATATTTCGGCTCAGGAGGCGATTTTTACGGATAACTTTAAGACAGAGAAACTCGATATGAATTTTGCGGACATCGTTGTGCAGAGCAATACTGTTTTCGGATATCCGGCTCATATGCACAAGTATTATGAAATGACTCTTTACCGCCCGTTTGACGGCAGTGTGACGATCAACGGAAATGCCGTGGATATCGATTGCATGACGGTTGTGTTGGTTACACCGTCGGATTTTCACAGAATAGATGTTCTCAATCCGCAAAATGCACGTTTTGTCAAGGTGGCTTTTGCGGAGAATGTTTTGGACGGCATCATTCCCGATTTTTCGCTGTATGAAAAAATCGACGACGGCGATAACTTTGCGGCGCTGCTTTTTGATGAAATTCTTAACTGCGATGATGTGCAATATCGGCGTTTGCTTATAAACACAGCTGTGTTTCGGCTGCAAAAATGCGGCAGACATATTGCGCCCGATCCCTTTGCAAGGGGGTGCAATTTAGCCAAAACGGCTATTGCGGAGGTTAACGAAAATTTCCGCGGCGCCGTCAGTCTTGAACAGGTCGCGGCGCATTTGGCGGTTACTCCGCAGTATCTGTCGCTTGTGTTCAAGAAAAATGTCGGGATTGGTTTTTTAAAATATGTCAATAATCTCAGGCTTGACGCAGCGGCACGGCTTTTGCGCAATACGGCGGATTCCGTAACGGATATCTGCTTTGCCTGCGGATACCGCAATTTTTCTCATTTTTTGAGGAGTTTCAAGAAAAAATACGGCTTAACTCCACGCAATTACCGCGAAAACGCGGCATTGGACAACCGACGAACAAATTTTTTGCCGTAGGCAAACGTGACCCGAACCCGTATGGGTTAACATAGAGATTTTCGGCGTTATTGCGTCAAACACCTTGAAAATACGGCAAAACTTACATATTGTTTATACAATATATACAGTTGCCGCCGACATATTTTATCAAATTTAAACAAAATATTTTTCTGCGCGCATATTGACACAAATTGTGTTTGAAATAGTGCCCGAAGTGTGATATAATGTAGAGGTTAAAATATGTATACCCACTTAAAATACAGGAGGTACAAAATGGCTAAGAAATTCAAAACCATGGATGGAAACCAGGCAGCCGCACATTGCGCCTATGCGTTTACCGAAGTTGCCGCTATCTATCCCATAACTCCGTCTTCCACGATGGCAGAACACGTGGATTCATGGAGCGCCGCAGGTCTGAAGAACATCTTCGGGCAGACGGTAGACGTTGTTGAGATGCAATCCGAGGCAGGTGCGGCAGGCGCCGTTCACGGTTCGCTTCAGGCAGGTGCGCTCACAACCACATTCACGGCGTCACAGGGCCTGCTGCTCATGATCCCGAATATGTACAAAATCGCAGGCGAGCTTCTGCCTACGGTTTTTCACGTAAGCGCAAGAGCGCTCGCAGCTCACGCACTCAACATCTTCGGTGACCACCAGGACGTTATGGCCTGTCGTCAGACCGGTTTTGCGCTGCTCGCATCCGGCTCCGTTCAGGAGACAATGGATTTGGCAGGGCTTGCGCACCTTGCGTCAATCAAGAGCAGAGTGCCTTTCCTCCACTTCTTCGACGGTTTCAGAACCTCTCACGAGATTCAGAAAATCGAAGTTATGGATTACGCCGACCTTGCAAAACTGCTTGATAAAGATGCTCTCAAGGAATTCAAGGACAGAGCGCTCAATCCGGAGCATCCTGTTATCAGAGGTACCGCTCAGAACTCGGATATCTATTTCCAGGGCAGAGAGGCTGCAAACAAATTCTACGAGGCAGTTCCCGGCATAGTTGCCGACTATATGAAAGAAATATCAAAAATCACCGGCAGAGAATACAAGCCGTTCAACTACTACGGCGCTCCCGACGCAACTAAGGTTATCGTTGCTATGGGCTCTGTATGCGAGACTATCGAAGAGACTATTGACTACCTCATGGCTAAGGGCGAGAAAGTCGGCGTTGTCAAGGTTCATCTTTACAGACCGTTCAGCGCAAAATACTTCTTCGACGTGCTGCCCGACACGGTTGAAAAAATCGCGGTTCTCGACAGGACAAAAGAACCGGGTTCACTGGGCGAGCCGCTCTACCTGGATGTGTGCAACCTCTTCTTCGGGAAGAAAAACGCTCCGGAAATTGTCGGCGGAAGATATGGTCTCGGTTCTAAGGACACCACCCCGACTCAGATTCTCGCTGTGTACAACAATCTTGACGAAAAAGAGCCGAAAAACGGCTTTACAATCGGCATTGTGGACGACGTTACAAATCACTCCCTGCCCATGCCCGAGAAGATCAGCACAGCTCCCGAGGGCGCTACCTGCTGCAAGTTCTGGGGATTCGGTTCGGACGGTACCGTCGGCGCAAACAAGGACGCTATCAAAATCATCGGCGACAACACCGACCTTTATGCACAGGCATACTTTGATTACGATTCAAAGAAATCCGGCGGCGTGACGATGTCTCACCTGCGTTTCGGAAAGAAACCGATAAAATCGACCTATCTGCTCGATTCCGCAGACTACATCGCTTGCCACAAACCGGCATATATTCATCAGTACGACGTACTTGAGGGACTCAAACCGGGCGGCACTTTCCTGCTCAACTGCGTTTGGACTCCCGAGGAACTGGACGAGAAGATTCCGGCAAAGATGAAGAGATTCATCGCAAACAACAACATCAACTTCTATACAATAAACGCCGTTGACGTTGCCGTTAAAGTCGGACTCGGCCCGAACAGAATAAACATGGTAACACAGAGCGCATTTTTCAAGCTGGCAAACGTTATCGATTTTGACCACGCTGTTACACTCATAAAGCAGGCTATAAAGAAAACCTACGGCAAGAAGGGCGACGAGATAGTAAACATGAACTGCGCGGCGGTTGACGGCGCTATCGATGCTCTGCACAAGGTAGATGTTCCGGCGGCATGGAAAGACGCTGCGGACGAGCCGGAGGCTCCGTCCAAGGTTCCGGCATTCATCAAGAACATTGTTGAGCCGGTAAACGCTCAGGCAGGCAACAAGCTCCCCGTGAGCACCTTTGCCGGCATGGAGGACGGTACCTTTGAGACAGGCACATCCGCTTACGAAAAACGCGGCGTTGCCGTTATGGTTCCCACATGGGACAGCTCAAAATGTATTCAGTGTAATCAGTGCTCGCTGGTTTGCCCCCACGCTGCAATCAGACCCGTGCTCCTCACGGCTGACGAAGCGAAGAACAAGCCCGAAGCATTCGCCACAGTTCCCGTTAAGGGCATAAAAGACGCTCCCGAGGGCATGACATTCCGTATGCAGGTTTCCGCACTCGACTGTCTCGGCTGCGGAGTTTGCGCACAGGTTTGCCCCGACAAGATTCAGGCGCTCACCATGAAGCCGTTTGATGATGTTGCCGATGTTGAGGCGGCTAACTGGGAGTATGCAATGAGCATACCGGTTAAGGATGACCTTACAGACAAATACACCGTTAAGGGCTCGCAGTTCGCACAGCCGATGCTCGAGTTCTCCGGCGCTTGCGCAGGCTGCGGTGAGACTCCTTACATCAAGCTTATCACACAGCTGTTCGGCGACAGGATGATGGTTGCAAACGCTACGGGCTGTACCTCTATCTGGGGCGGCAGCGCACCGTCGATGCCTTATTGCAAAAACGCAGAGGGCAAGGGCCCGGCTTGGGCAAACTCCCTGTTCGAGGACAACGCAGAGTTCGGCCTCGGCATGGTTAAGGCAAACAACAAGATAAGACACACTCTCGCAGAGAGAATGACAGAGGTTATGGATTCCGTTGACGTCAAGCTTGCGGACGCATTCAAGGCGTGGATGGAAGGCATGAATGACGCGGAGGCTTCAAAGGCTGCCGCAAAAGCCATTGCCGCAGAGATAGGCAAGGCAGATATGTCCAACCCGGCAATCAAAGAGATAGCCGACAGACAGGATTTCCTCATTAAGAGAAGCCAGTGGGCATTCGGCGGCGACGGCTGGGCATATGACATCGGTTACGGCGGTCTCGACCACGTAATCGCGTCAGGCGAGGATATCAACATCTTCGTTGTGGACACCGAGGTTTACTCGAACACGGGCGGTCAGTCATCCAAGGCTACACCGACAGGCGCGGTTGCAAAGTTTGCCGCAGCCGGCAAGAGAACCAAGAAAAAAGACCTCGGCATGATTGCCACGACTTACGGCTATGTATATGTTGCTCAGATTGCTCTGGGTGCAAACATGAACCAGGCTATCAAGGCTATCAAAGAGGCAGAGGCTTACAACGGCCCGTCGCTCATCATCGCTTATGCACCGTGCATCAACCACGGCATAAAGGTGGGCATGGCTAACACCATCTCCGAGGAGAAGAAAGCTGTTGACACAGGCTACTGGCATCTGTGGAGATACAATCCTGAGCTTGCCGCAGAGGGCAAAAATCCGTTTACTCTCGACTCCAAGGAGCCGACAGGCGCTGTTAAGGATTTCCTCAACGGTGAGAACAGATATCTCATGCTCAAAAAGGCAGACCCGAATCTTGCGGAGCAGCTCTTTGATAAGGCAGAGAGAGACCTGGCTCAGAGATATGAGACATACAAGAAAATGGCTGAACAGTAAGAAAATAACTTATAAATCGGCGTAACGCTGCGCAGGGATTCGTTTTGCGGATTCCTGCGCAGTTTTTTTCGTTGTTTCGTTAGAATAAGGCTTATACACCCCCTCGCCTCCGTGCAGAATCTGCGTTTGGCGGTAGGGGTCGATGCCCACATCGACCCGAGCAGACATTACAAAATACATATTGTATTTATCTCCACAATTCACCACAACATTTGGTAACGTCGAAAAAACTTAAAATTTTTTTTGAAAAAAAGTCGAAAAACCCTTGACAACCCTCTTTGTTTGTGGTATTATAAATAAGCTGTTCGGTGCGGACAGTGATTGAACTTTGAAAAATAAACAGCATAAAGATTGAGGTTCTCGTTAAAAGAGAATTGAGTTACAAGCTTTTTAAAACTAGTAAAGCTAGCAGAAATAATGAGCTTAAAACTTCTAAAGAACTTAAAGTCGTAAGACTTGAAATTTTTTTAGAGAGTTTGATCCTGGCTCAGGATGAACGCTGGCGGCGTGCCTAACACA
>CAJLYL010000025.1 GCA_905210855.1 uncultured Clostridia bacterium | reverse complement strand
TCGGCTTGTCGGCGCTGAGTGCCAGATGCAAATCCGACATCGCGTATACTGCCATCAAAACACCTCTTTCGCACAATTAATAGCTACACAAATAGATATTATATACTATATCGGCAATAAAATCAAGTGTTTTTTGCAATTAACATATTGTTACATTTTGCAATGGGCCGCAAAATAATCAGTTCTGCTTATGAACAAGCTTATATTCATCATAAAAGCTGTAATACGGGCAAGCCGCGCGCGAATGGTAAAACGAATACACATCGTCCTCATCAAGATTTATCATGCACACATAAGCGTCGGATTCCTCGTCATAATCATAGTATGCGCAGGTCTCGCACTGGGTAGTTTTTTTATCCGGCATAAGCATCACCTCATTTGAAATACTGGTATACGCAACATTTCAGCATACCGTTATAAACCTTTCGCCGCTTGTCCGCCCTGCCGAAAATTCTTTCAAAATTCTCATTTGATGTGAGAATATATTTTTTCGCCATGGGGAACTCGGCAAATTTAATCTTCATTTCGCGATAGAGCTTTTCACATTCCTTTTCGTCCATGAGCCGCTCGCCGTAGGGCGGATTGCACACGATCACGCCTTTTTCGTCAAAGGACGTCACATCGCGCATATCGCTCACCGCAAAATGTATTTTGTCCGCAACCCCAGCCTTTGCGGCGTTGCTGCGCGCAATTTCGACCGCATTCGGGTCTATGTCGGACGCAAAAATTTGAGTAGGTTCATCATATCGGATATTCTCGCGAGCGTCATCGCGTGCCTCATCCCACAGATGCGGCGCAATGACGCTCTCCCACTGCTGCGCGGCAAAGGTGCGCGCAAGTCCCGGGGCGGTTTTAGTAGCGAGCAGCGCCGCCTCAATCGCTATTGTTCCGCTGCCGCAGAAAGGATCGAGAAAAGGTCTGTCGCCCCTCCAGCGGCTGATGTCAATCATGGTGTATGCCAGGGTTTCGCGCAGCGGCGCCGCAACGCCTTTTTCGCGGTAGCCGCGTTTGTACAGGCTCACGCCGGTTGTATCGAGAAATACCGATACATTGTCTTTCATTATCGAAAACCTTATCGGCAGCACGGCGCCGCTCTCATCGAACCACTCTACGCCGTACTTCGCGCCGAGCCGTTTTACAACGGACTTCTTGATTATAGCCTGGCAGTCCGGCACACTGTAAAGTTTTGATTTTATAGCATATCCGTTCACGGGAAATGCGTCCGTCCTGCCGATGAAATTCTCCCACGGAATAGCGGAAATTCCGTCAAAGAGCATCTCAAAGCTTGTCGCCTTAAATTCCGAGAGCAGTATCATAACCCGCTCCGCACTGCGCAAGTTTATGTTGGCGCGGCAGATTGCATACTCGTCTCCCTTAAATGTAACTCTGCCGTCAACGACCTGCGCCGTCTCATATCCGAGACGGCGTATTTCGTTGGCGACTATTGATTCCGTGCCGAGAAGTGTCGGCACGGAGAGCAAAAATTCGCTCATGTCTTATCTCCTTAACCCTGTGATGATTCGACAGCCTTTATCTCGCCTGCTTTCAGGTCGATTTCGTAGTCTGTATACCAATCGCTGTTATATCTGTCCATGAATCTGAATGTAACTTTTTCGTTTTCTTTATCCACTTTCAAATTGCTCGGCGACCTGTTGCGATCGGCAATTTTATCCTTGTAGTCAACATAGGTGCCGTCATCATAAACCTGAAAAAGATCATACGCCGTCCATGATGTGCCGGCAACCGATATATAGACAAACGAATACTCATCCGTGTCAAACCTCTCCGCGGGTTCGCCGACGGAATGAGTGCCGACAAAATGCGAAATGATATTCTCCCTCGATGCTTTCGGATATACCGTCAGTTCATCTTCGGCTTTTTTCAGTTTATCCGGATAATAGTATGTAAAGGCTGTGAATTCATTTTCTTTTGACGGTCTGCGGAAATAATATCCGATTGTTTCTCCGTCAGCTTTTATGGGCATTATCACCTCTATATCCGCATCAGCAGAATAAGCATACTCGGGAAAACTGAAATGTTCCGCTCCGCCGCCGCAGTGCAAAACTCCGTCAAAGGTCGCCTTTGCCTCGGTCATTGATTCGTTTGCGGTTATGGTTATTTTTTTGTCGCTATCAATTGCACCCACATTTTCATACAAAAATTCCAGACTGATTGTGCGTTTCTCTCCGTCCCAGTCGAATTTTCCGCCGATGGGCGAAAATGCGCCGTCGTATCCCAAATCCTCAATGGCAACGGCAGTTCTGCCGCCTATGTTGCAGCTCGGCACGGTGACATCGTAAATTGAAGTTTTAATGTCAGTTTCGTAAGTGTTACCCACCACCTTACCGGTAACAGTGGCATATTGAGCCGCACCGCCGACAAGGCAATTCGGATTCAGTGAGAAAAACTTGAGTGTGCGCGAGTTGTCATCATAGACACACTGATGCGAATCTGCGCTCAGAATATCCTCGATAACAACGGCTGTCTTGCCTCCAATGTTGTATGACGGAACCTCGACACCGTTTATATATGCGCGGATATCCGTTGAATATATGTGTCCGCTGACATCGCCGTTTGCGGCAAATGCCGAAGTTGCGAGCGAGAGCAACATTGCTGTTGTTAGAATGACAGATAATGTTTTTTTCATGATATCAGTCTCCTTTCAGTCAATGGATTTCTGAATCCTTGCCCTCACAGCGTCCTCGCCCATAAGCTGATTTATCTCCCAAAGGTCGGGCGAATTTTTTCTGCCCGTCATGGCAACGCGGATTACGTTGCTGACATCAACCACACTTCCCGGGTACATATCGGGGTTCTTTTTGTAGTCCTTCGGTTTAACGGCAAATCCAAGTTCATCCGTAATGGTGCGCACCTTGCCGAACCACTCGTTGGGGTCGTCGTTCATGTCGAATGTCTCAAGATATTTTCTCAGTATGGTGTTTTTCGTTTCATTGTCAACATTCTCGGGAAAAGCGTCCTCAAGAGCAAATGTCTCGTCAAAGTAGAACGAGAGGAACTGCCTTGCCTGTTTCCAGGTGACAATGTCGTATCTCGGTTTTGCTCCGCCTCTGCCTATGTTCAGTGCGCCTATGGTGTAGTCTTTGTTTGCGGCAATGATTTTTGCAAACTCCTCATCATACTTGACGCACCACTTGTAAAACTTGTCATACACAAACTCCGCCGACTTTGAAGCGATTATCTCCTTGCTTATGTTGTTAAGCTTGTCAAGGTCAAACAGCACTCCTGCACTGCCCATTTTCTCAAGAGTAAACTCGAAGTCGGTATATTTCGCATCGGGGTTGGCAAGGCGCCACTCCTCGTAGTTGGAATTAAGTATGGTGAGCATATAGTTCCATATCGTTTCCACAAGATAGCCTTCCGCCTCATAGTACTCCAAGCCAAGCTCGGGGTCTTTCCTTTTAGACAGTTTTCTCTTTGATTCGCCGTCCATCTTCATAAGCTGAGCCGTGTGGCAATAGAGCGGATGCTCCCAGCCCATGGCTTCAAACAGCTGAATGTGCATCGGCAGGCTCGGCAGCCATTCCTCGCCGCGGATTACATGAGTCGTGCGCATCAGATGGTCGTCTATCACATGAGCAAAGTGATATGTCGGTATTCCGTCCGATTTAAGTATAACAAGGTCGATGTAGTTCTCCTGCAATTCCAGGTCGCCCTTTATCGCGTCGTGTACTTTCACCGTATTTTCGCTGCTGCCCTGTGATTTGAAACGGAGCACATACGGCAAACCTGCGGCAAGTTTCTCCTCTATCTGTTCCATGGTGAGGTTGCGGCAGATTGCATACTCGCCGTAATAACCGAAATTGAGTTTTTTCGCTTTCTGCTCCTCGCGCATATTTTCAAGCTCCTCCTCGGTGCAGAAGCAGGGATATGCGAGCCCTCGCTCCACAAGGCGCTTTGCAAACGCCTGATAGATATCCTTTCTCTGTCTCTGGCGGTAGGGACCGTATGCGCCGTTGTCGCCGTCCGCGGTTGCGCCCTCATCAAAGAACACACCGAACTGCGACATGGCGTCGATGACTATGGACACCGCGCCGGGTACTTCGCGCTTGCTGTCTGTGTCCTCTATTCTCAGGTAGATTATGCCGCCGCTTTGGTGAGCGAGGCGCTCGCCTATAATTGCATTGAACAGATTGCCCAGGTGTACGAACCCCGTGGGACTTGGGCCGATTCTTGTTATAACGGCACCCTCGGGCAAGTTTCTCTCCGGATATATTTTTTCATAGTCCTCGGGGGTTTTTGTGATATTCGGAAAAAGCATTTCCGCAAGTTTTTTGTTGTCCATTGTGAATCCTTTCTGTTACTGTATTCCTCTTTTAATTTTAACGCGCAATATGCGCTCAACGCTCTCGTCAATTGACGATTCTTCAATATCGCCCTTTTCTATCGCCTCTTTGACGGCAGACACACTCTTTGCAATACCCGCGGGCGCAAGCAGCATATCCGCGCCGGCTTTCACCGCAGCGACCGCCGCCTGTTCCGCACTGTATGAAGCTGAAATGTCCGACAGATAATCGGTGACTATCACTCCGTCAAATCCGAGTTCGGTGCGCAGCGCCTCTATCGCCGACGGCGATAGAGAACACGGAGTTTTGTCTCCCGTAAGCGCCTTGCACGGACTGTTAGACATTATTATGAAATCAGCGCCGCCGTCAATTGCCGCCTTAAAAGGCAAAAACTCGCCGGAGCGCAAATCGTCTGCACTCACGCTGTCAGCAATGTCTATCCCCGGGAAGTACTTGACAGCCGCACTCAGCCCGACGCCGTTCATGCCGCCGACAGCCGCCGACACCATGTCGGACACCGTTTTGGCGTCCGAGCCGAAAGAACGCACGGCATACTTGTCCTCGCTTGCGGATGATATCCGCGCAAGCGGAGCAAGGTTTACATTAAATCCGAGTGTGCGCAGTTCCTTTGCGATTGCCTTGTAATTCTCTTGCGCAGCCGTCTTATCATTTTCGTTTCCGATGACCTGCGCATCCTTTGATTCCACGGAGCTGACATCGGTTTTCTTTGCAACGGTTGTGTTCTTTCCGCCCTCCTCGCTTATGGCAAGGAAGATGCCGAGTTCAGAATAATTTCTTACATTCGACAGCATGGTTTTCACCTGCGATCTGTCCTCAAGGTTCTTTGCGGAATATATCACACCGCCGACAGGCAGTTTTTCAAGCACTTTTTGGGTGGATTCGCCTGCCGCCGTCACAGCTTCATAACCGGTGAGCACCTCGGGTGTGGCAAATATCATCTGACAGATTTTTTCCTCAAGCGTCATCTTGGACAGGATTGTGTTCACCTCGTCCTCGCCGGCGCTGTCCTCTGTCACCGTTGCGCCGTCATTATTCTGATTTTGCGTATTGTCTCCTGCCTGCGTGCTCTCCGCAGCCTTAGGGGGTTCGGGATTGTCGCTCCCGACGGAATTGCCCCAGAGCAGAACCGTCTCTGCCGCTATTAGCACCGCGAGCACTATGCAAACTATGCGCAGGCGGTTTATCCTCTCCATGAGACGAAACATGGTTTTCTTCTGCCGCTGAATGGTCTTTCGCAGCTCATTCTCTATATCCGCGGAACTGCGCGCGGAGCTCTCGTATGACAAGCCGCCGGCGTAATAGCGGTCGTCCGTTTCGCGGCTGTTATAATAGTTGTTCTCGTTATCCATAAATTTATCCTTTCGTGTACAATTATCACAAGGCACAGTATTTTGACAAGCGACAGCAGCCGTAAGTATGCCTGCCTTGGCAAAAAATAACATACGCCATGAAACGGTCTGCAAATTACTTGCCGCCGATTACACCGATGCTGCACGCCGCACCTGACGTAAGGTGCCCGTCGCTGCCGTCGTTTATGACCCTTGCCTCAACATAAAACCGTTTGTCGCAAGCCTCGCCCATGGAGAATGTCTTGCGCGGCAGCGCGCCGTCAAGAATCACCGAGCGGAACAGGTCGTTTTTGTCCATTGCTTCCAGAATAATGCCGACATTGCCGCCCTCAGCGCATAATTTCTCCACAACATCCTCGCCGTGGATATAGTCCACACTTGCGCCGTGCGCTTCAATATATCTGTCGATAAATCCCTGCACGGTCGCCACGGTGAGCACTTCGCTCGGATTGGCGACGGTCACCTTTTTTCTGCCGTCCTCCGTCACAAGATAAAAACTCTGCCCCTTTGCAGTATCGGCATATGATACGTCAAATTCCTTTTCGAATTTCGCCATAAAATCACGCGCGTCCGCCCCGAAAATTACACGGTGGATTGCCTCGAACACAAGCGATTCGTCGTGCAGATTGACAAGCTCGCACAGGGCGTACCTCGCCGGGCTCACGCGAGCCGCCTCCTCGCCGATTGTCTGTTTGACGTATTCGTAATACGCCTTTGCCGTGGCGAGCGAGTGATTTCCGTCGCCCATGGCAAAAACAAGCGGCGGTTTGCCCTTAACTCCGTATTTTTTCTCAAAATCCCGTGCGTCCTCAAGCAGCGCAAGGCGCTTGTCAAGCATATCCGCCGCGTCGTCACTCATTCGATAGCCGACAATTTTTCCGGAGTCGTGCATAAGTTCAAAATCATATAATTTTTCAAATTCGCCCTTGCGCGCACTGTTTGGCTCAATTATTTCACAGTCTCTGTCGTCTATGAGCATCATTATGTGCGTCAGCTCTATATCCGCCCTCATCCTGACGGCAAGCCGCGGCGGAATACGCGACACCACGGTGCCCTCCGTTGCGCGGATTTTGGTCTGCGACTGCGGCGAATAGTCGTAGTCCTCCAGGTCTACCGCGCCGACAATGCCGCGCCTTACCGCACCGTTTGACAGTGTGCGCTCCACATAGACGTATGAATCCTTTATAACGTCAAACACTCCGCTGTCCATGTATGCCTTCATGGCTTGCGAGACATCCTCAATTCTCTTTTCTATGTCGTCATCATTGAGATACACCTCGGGCACAATAAGCCGCAGCGCCGAGGGCGCGCTGCCGACAAAATCCGCCGTGTTCTGCCAGTAGTCTCTCTGGGATGTATATTGATCGCACGCGACTACGCTCCATTTGCGCATTGCCTCGGAGCTTCTGTCGTGCGGCAAAAGTATGTTTGTCCTCAAAAAAGTCATAATATAATCTTGCCTTTCACAAATAATATATTAATTATAACAGAAGGAATAAAAAATTTCAACAATTTTCAAAAAACTCTATCTTTTTTTTGAAAATGATGTTAAAATAGTAGCTGAGAGGTAATAATCATGAACAGAAAAGAAACCATAAAACAATTTATAAATGACGAAAACTATGTGCCCATGCGCAAGAAAGACATTGCCGCAGTGCTCGGAATACCCAAAACGGATATGGATGAGCTGAGCGCAATTCTGTCCGAGCTGGAATCCGAGGGTAAGATAATACTGTCGTCCAAGAACAGATACATCGCAGTGGATTCATCGGATGTGGTGTCCGGCAGATTTGACGCTACGATGCGCGGCTTCGGCTTTGTGTGCCGCGACGGCGAGGACGATATATTCATACCGCCGGACGATACCAAGGGAGCCATGGACGGCGACACGGTGCTTGTGCGCACGGCTCACACCAAGTCAAACGACAAACGCCCCGAGGGAAAGATAATAAAAATCATCACCCATGCGCACGAGACGTTGGTCGGCACATATCACAAGCAGCGCAACTTCGGCTTTGTGACTGCAGATGACGCCAAGATAGGCGACGACATATTTATATCAAAATCGCACAATGCCGATGCCAAGGACGGGCAAAAGGTGGTTGTGAGAATCACAAAATGGCGCGACGGCGGCAAAAAATGTGAGGGAGAGATAACAGAGATTCTCGGAAACGCCGGCGACATCGGCGTTGATGTGCTCTGTGTGCTCAGAAAATACGGAATATCGCAGGAATTTCCGCAGACTGTCATTGACGAGGCACGCAGCCTCACTCCGGGCATAACCGATGAGGAGATAAAGCGCAGAGAGGATTTTCGCCGCAAAACCGTCATAACCATAGACGGTGCGGACGCCAAAGACCTTGACGATGCGGTGTGCGTTGAGCGCGCAGACGGCGGCTATGAGCTGAGCGTACACATAGCTGATGTTACCCACTATGTTAGGGAAAACTCCCCCATAGATGCCGAAGCATTCCGCCGCGGAACAAGCGTATACTTTACCGACAGAGTTGTGCCCATGCTTCCGGTGGAGCTTTCAAACAACATTTGCAGCTTAAATCCCCACACTGACAAGCTGACACTTTCCGCAGTGATGAACATAAGCAGCGGCGGCGAGCTTTTGTCACACAGAATTGTTGAGGGAGTAATCTCCACCGCTCACAGAATGACGTATGAAAACGTGGAAAAAATTCTCCGCGGAGACAGCGAAACCTGCGCCGAATATGCCGACATAAAAGACAATATACTGCTGATGCGCGAGCTGGCGGACATACTCAAGGCAAACAGGAAGAAATCGGGCAGCATAGATTTTGACTTCCCTGAGACCAAAATAGAGGTTGACAAAAACGGCAGACCGACGAATATATATAAATATCGCACGGGAGCGTCTCACGGAATAATAGAGGAATTCATGCTTATGGCAAACCGCACCGTGGCAGAAGCTTTCTACTGGCTTGAGATTCCCTTTATATACAGAATTCACGAAAAACCGTCCGCAGACAAAATTGCAAACTACAATTCATTTCTTGTCAACATGAATATGCGCATAAAGGGCAGCGAACCGCACCCGATGGAGTTTGCTCGGATGCTTGCCGAGATACGCGGCACCGATAGAGAAATGCTCATATCAAAGGTTATGCTGCGCTCGCTCATGAAAGCGAAATACTCCGAATCAAACGAAGGACATTTCGGGCTTGCTTTCAGATATTACTGCCATTTCACCTCACCCATCCGCAGATATCCCGACCTTGCCATTCACCGCATAATAAAAGAATATATAAACGGCAGATTGGATGAAGAAAGAGCACAGCACTATGCAAAGTTCGTATCGGCGGCTGCGGAAAAATCAAGCGAAGCGGAAATTAACGCAATGCAAGCCGAGCGCGAGGTCGAGGACATGAAAAAAGCCGAGTTTATGTGCGCTCACATCGGCGAGGAATATGACGCGATAATATCGTCCGTGACGGGGTTCGGATTTTTTGCCGAGCTTGAAAACGGCATAGAAGGGCTTGTGCGCCTTGCCGACATGAGAGATGATTACTATCATTTCAACGAGACGAGCTACACCCTCATAGGCGAGCACAGCGGAAAGATATACAAAATCGGCGACAAGGTGCGCATCATAGTCGCCGCCGCAAACCCGAGCCTGAGGCAGATAGATTTTTACCCTGCGGAACAGTAAAGGAAGGTTTTTTTATGGAAAAGAATATAAAAGTAATTGCACAAAACAAAAAAGCATTTCATGACTACTTCATCATGGAAAAATACGAATGCGGCATAGAGCTTATCGGCACGGAGGTAAAATCCCTGCGCATGGGGCAGGTGAACATGAAGGATTCGTATGCTTCCATAGACAATGCGCAGGTGTATGTAAAGCAGATGCACATAAGCCCCTACGAAAAGGGAAACATATTCAACCGCGACCCTATGCGCCCGCGCCGCCTGCTCATGCACAAATATGAGATTCGCAAGCTCATCGGCACTCTCAAGGAGGAGGGCTATGCCCTCATACCGCTCAGGCTCTATTTCTCCGGCTCCAACATCAAGCTGGAACTTGGGCTTGCCAAGGGCAAAAAGCTGTATGACAAGCGCCAATCCATAGCCGAAAAGGACGCAAAGCGCAGCATGGCACGAAAAATCAAGGAATACAATCAATAAGAAAATCATGGTACATCACCCACAGACAGAGGATTTTTGCGCAATATTATGCATTTGCCGCGGTTCCCTGTCTTTTTTTGCCCTTTATTGGTTTATGCGGCGGTCAATCACAGATAACGCGGCTTGAAAATTTAATAATTTTGTAATATAATCAATGTCATAATCCCACAACAAAATACAGGAGGAGAAACAAATGAAAAGATTTATTTTGATTCCGGCATTAATTGTGACACTGATGACAGCCGCGCCCCACCATTCAGAGGCGGTGGCAGACCTGATATACCTCGGCTCATGGCACAGCGAGGTGCCGAGGATTCAGCAAACGCTCGGCAACAAGGGTTATTTCAATCACGAGGTAACAGGATATTACGGAAATATTACAAAAAGCGCGGTTATGAGATTTCAGAGCGACTGCGGCATAGCCGCCGACGGTATTGTCGGCCCCATAACGCGCGAAAAGCTTTATTCGGAATACAGCGACGGCGACATATACTGGCTGGCGCGCATAGTACACGCCGAGGCTCAGGGCGAAAGCTATGAGGGAAAAATTGCCGTGGCAAACTGCATACTGAACCGTGTGCAAAGCCGCGATTACCCTAACACGGTGTACGGAGTCATATTTGACACAAAGTACGGCGTGCAGTATCAGCCGACGGTTAACGGGGCGATATACAACACGCCGAACTCCGATTCGCTCAATGCGGCAAGAGCCGCGGTAAACGGATACAACAACGTCGGCGGTTCGATGTTCTTCTACAATCCGCAAAAATCCACAAACAACTGGATTGCGCGAAACCGCACCTATTACACCACCATAGGAAATCACAATTTTCATCTTTAGCATGATACAACGGCTGGCCGATTTTTTATATACGGCAGCCGTTGTCTGCAAAAGCAGCAAAAAAATCCAAAAAAATCATTAAAAAAGATTGATAAATCGCCCGATTTGTGATATTATATAAGGAATGACAAAAAGAGGAGTTTTACAATGAGTATCTATGAATTGATTTTAATTGCCGTGGCATTATCCATGGATGCATTTGCCGTAGCGGTCTGTAAGGGATTGTCCATGCGAAGGATTGACCACGGTTATTCGCTTGTTCTCAGCCTGTTTTTCGGATTTTTTCAGGCGCTCATGCCTACCCTCGGCTGGCTGCTCGGCACGCGGTTTGAAAAATACATAACAGAATTTGACCACTGGATAGCCTTTGTGCTGCTGGCATTTATCGGCGGCAAAATGCTGTGGGAGTGCCTGAGCGGAGGCGATGACGGCGAGAGCGGTTCGTCGGCCGTAATAGACATAAAGGAAATTGCCGTGCTCGCCGTGGCAACAAGCATAGACGCCCTTGCGGCAGGCATAACCTTTGCCTGTCTCGACGTCAACATTCTTCCGTCGGCAAGTCTTATCGGCTTCACCACATTTGCCATATCATATTTCGGTGTGATAGTCGGCAACAGATTCGGCGCAAAATACAAAACAAAAGCTGAGATTGCCGGAGGAATAGTGCTGATACTCATAGGAGTTAAAATACTCTTGGAGCACCTCGGGATAATATCGTTATAAAATAAAAAAAGCGGAGCGCTCCGCTTTTTTTATTTTATAAATCTGTACCCTGCGCCCCACACAGTCTCTATGTACTCGGGCTTGGACGGATTTTTCTCTATCTTCTCGCGGATGCGCGCAATATGCACCGTGACGGTTGACGCGTCCGACAGTGCGTCATATCCCCACACCCTCTCAAATATGCTCTCCTTGCTGTAAACACGGTTGGGATTTTTCATAAGAAACAGCAGCACATCAAATTCCTTTTGCTTGAGAATAACCTCTGTGCCGTCCACATACACGCGTCTGCCGGGTTCGTCCACAGTGACTCCGCGTATCGTGACGGTGCCGCTCAGCTCACTGCCGCGAAATTTTTCATACGATTTAATAAGCCTGTTGACCCTTGCCACGAGTTCGCCCATGCCGAAAGGCTTTGTGACATAATCGTCCGCGCCGAGGTTGAGCCCCTTTATCTTGGACATCTCCTCATCCTTGGCAGAGACTATAATCACGGGGATCTCCTTTGTATCCGATATCTTCTCCAATATGTCATATCCGCTCCTGCCGGGCAGCATAAGATCCAGTATCACAAGGTTGAAGCCTCCGCCGAGATACATTTTGAGTCCGTCGTCGCCGTTATCGGCAACGCTGACCTCGTAGCCGCTCATGGAAAGATAGTCGCGCTCTATCTCGGCAATGCTTGCGTCATCTTCGATTATAAGAATTTTTTTCATGATATGCCCTCCCTGCGATATTTTTTAAGTGAAACAAAAAGCGATGTTCCTTCACCCTCTGTGCTCACCGCCCATATCGAGCCGCCCATGTTCTCCACAATCTGCTTAGAAATTGCAAGCCCCAGACCGCTTGAACCCTGAATATCACGCGATTTTTCGCAGCGGTAGAATCTGTCGAATATTTTTGGCAAATCCTCTTTTGATATGCCTGTGCCGTTGTCCGCGGTTTCAATGATTACCGATTCGCGGTTTTCGCGCAGTATTATCCTTATCTCGCCGGTTTTGTCATCAACATATTTCACGGCGTTTGACACTATGTTGCCCATGACCCTTTCAAACTGCTTTATGTCAATTTTCACGCACACATCTGCATGGAGATTATTCTCAAAGATGATTTTTTTGCCGTCGGCAAGATATTCCCTCGTCTCATCGGCAATTGCCCCGACATATTCCGCACAGTCCACAAACTGATACCGAAATTCCACCTGATTCATATCAAGCTTGGAATACAGCAGCAAATCATTAATCATAGAGTTTATGAGATCGATTTTCTCTATGGATTTTTGCAGATAAATCCGCCGTTTTTCCTCCGTGTCCGCCACGCCGTCCGCTATGCCCTCAAGATAACCTCTGAGCGAAGTTATCGGCGTGCGCAGGTCGTGCGACATACTCGACACAAGGAATTTTCTGCTGTCGGTAGCCTTTTGATTTTCAAACACCTCGCGGCTGAGCCGCAGCCGCAGCGTCTCTATCTCCTTGCACAGCTCGTTCACCTCTGCCGCGCCCTCGTCGGGTATGTTTATATCCAGCTCACCCTCCGCAAGCCTGCGAGTGCTGTCTATCAGGTTTTTCAACGGATTTGCAAAATCCTCGTTATTGCGCATCTGAAACGCAGCCGAGGTGATTATGTAAGCCACTGCGAAAATCAGCACAATGATAATCACCAGCTCCCTGCCGAGGGAATATGCGTCAACACTCGCGCTCATGGTGACGAGCACCGTGCCGTCGGGATGAATCTTGTCCGATATCATGTACTCCACACCACCGTATTCAAATTCCTTTTCGCTTGCGCGCACGGACATCTCAAGCCGTTTTTTGTCAAAACTGTTGAGATTGAGAGTGGAATATATGACATCTCCGTCACGGATAACCGCCGACTGCGACACAATGCCGCCGAAAGCAGCCTCGAGACTGCGCCCGTGCAGAAATACCGACATCACAGACAGCACAATAACGGCGGTAATCACCGCCGTGAGTGCAATTGTAAATATTCCTCTGAGATACAGCCTGTGTTTCATATTTTTATATCTCCCGTGCGTCAAATACGCTGATGCCTGCCGCATAGAGCATGACCGAATAGCCTATGCATATGAGCAAAAGGCGGATTATCTTGCCGAAGCTGATGAGCGGCTCGCCCAGGAGAATGTACATCCCCATGCTGCCCGTGGGCAAAAACGACACCGCCGCAGGATATACCACCCCTGCCGCAGCCGACAGAATGTACACTGCCACGCAGATGAGGAATGAACTGCCGGAGCCTTTTGCCAGATTTGATATCAGCGCAGCCAGAGTGGTTATAACCGAGAGTGGCAGCAGAGACAGAAGATACGAAAAGAATATGCGCACAATTCCGTACTCTGTCTGACCGATGATTATGCCGCCGGCAAACCCCAAAATCATAGCCAGGGCAAGCATATACGCCGCAAACATAAGCACAACGCTCACCTTTGCCGTAAAAATCTGCACCCTCGTCGCCGGAGTGAGCAGAGTTGTCTTAACAGTGTTGTCCGAAAACTCGCCGCAAAACAAATCGTTGGTCACAAATATGATGAACAGCGGTACGGCAACATACACAAATACCGGCAGGCACAGCAGAGCGAATTCCGAATTGCCGGTTAAGTTTATTCCTGCAAAATTGCTCACCGTGGAGGTGAGCACAGCGCCGAGGACGATAATCACAAATGTGACAATTGCGGCAACCGTTATCTTTCTGCGTTTTGACACCTTGTAAAGTTCATTCATGAAAGCCGCTTTGAAATTATGCATTGATATTCACCTCGTTCAGATAATAGTCCTCCAGTGAGGCATAGCTGCGCAGTATGTTCTCGGTATAATCCGTGCCGAGCATTTTGCCGCCGTAGAGTATGCCGATTCTTGTGCAGGTCAGCTCTATGTCGTGTATCAGATGGCTCGATATCAGGAAAGATGTGCCGTCGTTCTCCGACATATTTTTTATAAGTTCGCGCATCTCAAACATCCCCTCAACATCAAGTCCGTTGAGAGGCTCGTCCAGAATAAGCAGTTTAGGTCTCGGAGCAATTGCCATGGCTATGCCGAGGCGCTGTTTCATGCCGAGCGAAAAACCTTTTGTTTTCTCGTTTTTATATTTTTCTATACCTGTCAGGCGGAAACATTCATCTATCCGCTCGTCGCTTATATCGTGATATCTCGAGAGCATCTTCATGTTTTCATACGCCGTGAGATACGGATATGGCGCAACACTCTCAATTATCGCTCCGACGCAGCTCTGTGCCTGTGTGTGCTCTGTGAGCACATTTTTGCCAAATATATACACATTACCCTCATCCGGCTTCATAAGCCCGGTCATTATCTTCATGGCAGTGGTCTTGCCGGCGCCGTTTGGACCCAAAAATCCGAACACCTCTCCCACGCCGACATCAAAGCTGATATTTTCAATACCTCTGCCGCTTTTGAATTTCTTTGTCAGGTTGTCGACAAATATAGCTTTATCCATATTAACTCCTTTCGCAGATTCGGGGGCGATTTTATATAAAAACCGCCCCGCAGATAAGATTCAATCTGTTAGTCCAACTGCATCTGCATCATGCATGAATCGCCTCTGGTTTCATAACCGCCGTCCGTGACGGTTACCGTGTCAAGATCTACGCTGATATAAATCAGATCCTGCTCACGGCTCCAGTTTACAAGACGAATCCTTGCATTCTTGGTGTTACCCTCGGCATCGGTATACTCTGCCTTGTAGTCGTCAGAATACTCGACGTCTTTCACCGCGGTGTAATCGCTGTCAACCCTCTCGTTGCCGTCGTCTATCGTCATGTGTCCGGTTATGGTGCTGCCGTCTACGGAATCGATTATCAATATATTGTCGCTTTTTTTCACGAGTTTGTCATTCTCCTCGATGACAACAGGTGCGGAATATCTGCCGATATTTTTGGCTGTGATTGTCCATCTGTCATAACCCGACTCACCGTAAACAACATCCTTGCCGTCAAGCGACACGGGTTCAACCACCGTCGTATTAATATCGCTTACGGTAACGCTCACCGCCATTTCTATTCTGTGAGAATTGCCGTCTTTGTCGGTGCCGGTAGCCGACATTGTGCCAACGCCGCTGTCAAGCAAACCATCAGCGTTCTGCGACACTTGTGCACTCACCTCTCCGAGGGCGATGCAGTCTTTTATGTCTATTACATCCATACCTCTTACACTCTCGACAACAGTGTACTTGAGAGCGAAAGACGAAAGTGCATTTGCAAGCGCCGGAATCTGCGCACTCTCAAGATTGCCGAAATACATCTTGCCGCCGTCGTCAAGATCTTTTACCTGAACAAAGTCTTTCATGTTGCTTACAAAAGCATCGGCAATTTTTTCTATGTCCTGTGCGATCGGCTCATCAAAAGGATCCGTTAAACCTAATCTTGTTTCATTCGAATCCGGTGAGCCGTCGTTGGTGTAGACATAATACGGTTCATCGCCATAGTTGTTTATACTTTTTTCACTGTCTCTGTAGTAGTAATCCGTAAACGAACCGGAATCACCGTTTTTTCTCTCGCTTGTCTCCTCAGTGCGGTTATTCACGAAATCGAATTTTCTCTCTGAGTGTTCGTAGCTGACCTGCTCACCGTCAACGAATATTTGAAAATCCGCATTAATCGTGAAGTTGTCCGCCTCGTTTGCAAGAGTCTTGCTTGTGTACTTGAGTGCCTGCTTGGCACTGTTGTATCCGTCTCCTATTATCACATCTGCCGCTGCCGATACACTGAGCACCAATGTGCCGGCAAGGAACAAGCTCAGAAACGAAGTCTTTTTGTTAATTTTCATAATCCATACATCCTTTCGTGTCATATATTTTATTCGAGCTCTTGTATATATGATAACCTATGGTTATTGAAAATCAATAAAGCAAAGATTAAAAGTTTATTAAATATTATTTCGTAAATCTGTATTCTGTCTTTGTGTCGTATTTTTCGCCTGTTTTTACGAATATGCTCGGGAAGAACGGATACGATGCCGCATTCGGGAACATCTGTGTTTCCAGGCAGAATGCGTCATGTATGTGATATTTTGTTCCGTCCTTGCACACCTCGTCCTCTTTTATGCAATTGGCGCTGTATAGCTGCACGCCCGGCAAGTCGGTGTAGCAATCCATGGTTATGCCGCTTTTGTCGCCGGTTGCACTTGCAAATTTTCTGTAACCGCTGCCGCTAAGCACAAAGTTGTGATCATAACCGCCGAACATATCTATCTGTTTGAATCCGGATTCAAATCCCTCTTTGAGCGTTTTTGTGCCTCTCAAATCAAACGGCGTACCGTCAACGGAGAGAATCTCACCGTATGGCATACACTCGTCTGTATTCGGAGTGTAGAAATCCGCATTTATCATCAGCTTGTGGTTCTGCGCGCTGCCGCTGTTGTGACCGTTGAGGTTGAAATAGCTGTGGTTGGTAAGGTTGATTATCGTGTCCGCATCCGTCTGCGCCTCATAGTGTATCGCAAGGGCGTTGTCTGCCGTCACGGTGTATGTAACCTTCACATCCACATTTCCCGGGAAACCCTCCTCGCCGTCGGGGCTGTGCAATGTGAGTACCAGGCTCGGCTCGTCACCGTCAATCGGCTGTGCATCCCATATTCTCTGACCGTAACCGATGTTGCCGCCGTGCAGATTGTTGAGTCCGTCGTTTGCCGCAAGCTTGTAGGTTTTTCCGTTCAAGGTAAACTCGGAGCGGTATATTCTGTTGGAATTTCTGCCGATAAGTTCGCCGTAATGACCGCTGTTGTGAGTGTATTCCTCCGCGCTGTCTCTGCCGAGCACAACATCCGTGCCGTCAAATATAAGCGAGCGCACTATTCCGCCGAAATCCGTAATCTCCGCGCTGAGTCTGCCGCTTGCGTTTGTCAGGGTGTACAGGGTTGTTGCTTTGCCGTCGGCTGTGCCGAAGCTTCTTTTTGTTATGCTCATTTTTTCGTCTCTCCTAAAAGTCAAATTTGATTGGTTTTTAATTTTTGATATTTACATTGTACCATGTTATCGGTTATGTTTCAAGGGTAAAAATTGTCCGTAATTCACATTCTTTATTCTGCTGCGGACAGTGAAAATTTCATTATATCGTTATTACGGCATTATCTTCACCGTTAAGCAAATGTTTTTAAGCATTACTTGCACCGTTTTCAATGTTATTTTTCAAATTAATTGCACATTTTTCGAGATTAATCTTTCATTCGCTTTGAAATTCACTTATATTAACTACTCTCATCAAAAAAATTTCCTGTTATAGCTTGCGTGCAAAAAAACAATAATAAAATCGGGTGATAAAAAATGAAATCCGATATAAGAATATGGCTTGCCGTGATTCTGATAGCCGTGGTAGCCGCGGCATACATCGCATACACACAGGACGACAGCGAGCCGATAAACGGCGTTTTGGTAAGCGCCTCATTCACAAAAAGGTGGTAAAGAATTATGGAAGTATCAAAAAAGCAATACGGCGAAATGGTTAAAAAGGCGTCGCCGCCGTCAACCGTGGTGCGCGACTGTATTCTCGCATTTATAATCGGCGGACTGATATGCGTCATAGGTCAGTTGGTCTGCAGCGCCTACCTCGCGCTGAATTTGCAAAAGGACGACGCAGCGGCGGCAACCTCCATGACTATGATATTCATAGGAGCGCTGCTCACGGGGCTGAATCTGTACAACAAGCTGGCGCGCTACGGCGGCGCAGGTACACTTGTACCCATAACCGGCTTTGCCAACAGCATAGTCTCCCCTGCCATGGAGTACAAAAAAGAGGGATTTGTGCTCGGCGTGGGCGTAAATATGTTCAAGATAGCCGGGCCGGTGCTTGTGTTCGGCGTATCCGCGTCGGTAATATACGGAATGATTTATTATTTTGTGAGGTGACAGGCAATGCGCAATTCGACAATAAAATTTGAAAATCCGGTGTATATAAATTCGTGCTTTTCGTCGGTAGGCAAGCTTGAGGGCGAAGGCCCCTTGGGCAAATATTTTGACGTGATAAGCGAGGACGCGACATTCGGCGCGGAAAGCTGGGAGCAGGCGGAGAACAGACTGATTAAGACTACCGTGAGCGGCGCAATGACAAAAGCCGCCGTCACACCGGACGAGGCAGACTGCATATTTGCCGGTGATTTGCTCAACCAATGCGTAGGCAGCAGTTTCGGTCTGAAAGATTTTGAAATTCCTTTTGTGGGGCTGTACGGCGCGTGCTCAACCTTTATAGAGGGACTCGGACTTGCGGCGGCAACCATAAACGCCGGATATGCCACGCGAACAATTGTGGCGGCGTCAAGTCATTTTTGCTCATCGGAAAAGCAATACCGATTTCCGCTGGAATACGGCGGTGTGCGCACCCCGACAGCGCAATGGACGGTGACCGGCTGCGGTGCTGCGGTGCTTTCCGACAGCGGAACCTCCCTGCGCGTCACCGACCTGACCATAGGCAGGATGAGCGAAAAAGGCGTAACCGACGCCAACAACATGGGCGCTGCCATGGCGCCTGCCGCAGCAGATACCATTTACAGGCATTTTTGCGGCGGCGGATTTTGCCTTGACGACTACGACTACATTGTTACGGGCGACCTTGCGGATGTCGGCTCGGAGTTGCTGCTGGAGCTGCTGAAGCAAAGGAATTTTGATATAAGCGAAAAACATCTTGACTGCGGTTCAATGATTTTTGACAGTCAGGTGCAGGGCACAAACGCCGGCGGCAGCGGCTGCGGATGCATTGCCTCCGTATTCGGCTCGTATTTTTACAAAAAGCTTGCCAAACACGACATGAAGCGGATTCTGCTTGTCGCGACAGGCGCGCTCATGAGCCCGACAACCGCCCTGCTCGGCGAACCGATAATCGGCATTGCCCATGCAGTGTCGGTAGAGAATTGATTCAGGTGGTGAGAAAATGGATTTTATGAAGCTTTTCAATGCCTTTTGGGTAGGCGGTCTGCTGTGCGTGATTGCCCAATTGCTGATAGACTACACCAAGATGACCCCGGCTCGGATAATGGTGTCATATGTAGTTGCAGGCGTGGTGCTGTCGGCAGTCGGCATTTATCAGCCGATTGCGGAATATGCCGGCAGCGGCGCAACAGTGCCGATTATAGGCTTCGGCTATTCACTCGCTAAGGGAGTGGTTAAGGCAATCGACGAAAAAGGAGCTCTCGGCATATTTACAGGCGGCGTGACGGGAACAGCAGGCGGCATTGCCGCGGCGATATTCTTTGGTCTGCTGTTCTCTGTGATATGCAAGCCAAAGGCAAAGAACCCAAAAAAGAAAATATAATGAGCAAATATACAAATCCTCCGAAATTCACGTAATGCATTATCTCGGAGGATTTGTATTACATAAAAGTACAGTTTACAAGGGACTACACAGGGTAGGTATCTGACGGGAGGGG
>CAJLYL010000024.1 GCA_905210855.1 uncultured Clostridia bacterium | reverse complement strand
GATAAGCGAAAGCAATTTGTTCATTGTTCAAGCCCTGCCTTTATTCATTAGTGGTACAGCTATTATAACCATTATTTGCCGCATTAACAACCAATGTTTACATTTTGCCGCATTGAGGGGAAAGGGATGCTGTGTTATACTATATAAAACTAAAATCAGCACGATGGTGACAATATATATGAAGCGACATCACAGAAGGCGGCATACCATCCGCCGCAGGCGCAGCCTTAAATCCACAATATGGGGCCCTATTCTGGCCCTTAGCGCAACGATAATAGGCGTAGCGGGCATAATTGCCGCTATAGTATTCGTGGGCCTGCCGCGGCTGCTGCCGCTTATAGGCATAGATTACCGCGCGCCCTTCGCGCCCACGCCTACCCCAAGCCCCACTCCGCGCCCGACTCCCACGCCAAATCCAATGGAGCTTTTTGACGCGGAAGCAGCGGAAACGGAGGTTGTGTTCGATGAAATTCGGGACTACAAATGGTTCGGCGATCCGTATTTTTACGGCGGCAAGCTTATGCTTACCGGAGGCAAGCTGATAGACGGCAAGGCCATTATGTGCGACCTTTTATTATGGGACCCCGAGGGGCGCGGCGCGGAAAAGCTTAACATTCCGCTTGAGAACACGCATTTCATGTTCCCAAAGTTCAATGACGACTGGATAGTTTACCTGGACGCCAATTACGACGGCGGCGGCAAGCTTTGCGCCGTGGACAGGTCATCTTCCAGCCTGAAGCCGGTAACCATAAAAACCGTGTACACGGGCCAATGCGAGCCTATGCTCTATCAAAACTACGTCGCCTGGACGGAGCGCACGGGTACGCGCATGGACAAGCTGTTCCTTTGCGACCTTACAACAATGGAAACGACCACGCTGCATATGTTCAGCAACACCTCATACGGCCAAAGCCTGCCTTCGCTTATGGACGGGGTGCTCGTGTGGGCGGATGCGGAGCGCTCAGGCTCAACGGACGAGGAGGACGTGAGCGTTATATACTCCGTGCGCCTCGGCTCAACATCGATACAGAGCATACATACCGAAACCTATGCGCACGATCCGATATCAAACGGGCAATACACCGCCTGGCTCGATGCGCACCATTCGCTCCAAACAAAGCTGTACTGCATGGCGCAGGGCGCAAGCGAGCCTACGCTTGTTGCACAAGGGGTCGTACAGTTCGGCATGGGCAATAAGTTCATAGCCTATTCAAAGGACGAGACGATTTACCTTTACAGGTTCGATAATAAAAAGACCTATAAGCTTTCCGGCGAATACGAAAAGGCGCAGTTCATGGGCGTGAGCGACGGCAAGGTGATATGGATGGACGTTACCAGCCGCGAAAGGGACATATTGAAATATTCGGAGGTACCCGACAGATAATGGCTAAAGGAGCAAAAACCGTGTTCGTCTGCGGCGAATGCGGCTACGAAAGCAGTAAATGGCTCGGCCGCTGCCCAAACTGCGAAAGCTGGAACACGTTCGTTGAATCCGCCCCCGTGCAGCAGATAAAAAAGGGCATATCGTCACAGCGTGCGCTCCCCCTGCGGGAGGTTCAGGCGGACGCGGCGCGGCGCATACCAAGCGGAATAGGGGAGCTTGACAGGGTGCTCGGCGGCGGCATAGTGCCCGGTTCGCTTGTGCTTGTGGGCGGCGACCCCGGCATAGGCAAATCCACCCTGCTGCTGCAAATCTGCGGCAACCTGGGCAAAAGCTGTGACATACTGTATGTATCGGGCGAGGAATCGGACAGCCAGATAAAGCTGCGCGCCGACAGGCTCGGCATAACCACAGACAGGCTGTACCTCATGAGCGAAACAAACCTTGACAACATAATATTCCAGGCAAAGGAGATTCATCCGCAAATCATGATTGTGGATTCCGTACAGACCGTATTCAAAGCCGACATCGCCTCCACCCCGGGCAGTGTGGGTCAGGTGAGAGAGGCGACGCATTTCCTCATGCGCCTGGCAAAGGAGAACAACATATCCATATTCATAGTCGGTCATGTAACAAAGGACGGCAACATAGCAGGCCCGAGGGTACTTGAACATATGGTGGACTGTGTGCTCTATTTTGAGGGAGAGCGCCACCAGTCGTACAGAATACTGCGCACGGTGAAAAACCGTTTCGGTTCTACCAACGAGATAGGTGTGTTTGAGATGAAGGACACGGGACTCGAGGAAGTGGAGAATCCGTCGCAGATGCTGCTCTCCGGCAGACCGTCAGGGGTATCGGGTTCGACGGTTGTATGCACGCTTGAGGGCACACGCCCCGTGCTTGCCGAAGTACAGACTCTCACCACGCCGACAGGGTTCGGCAACGCACGGCGAATGTCCACGGGTTTTGACCTGAACAGGGCAATTCTGCTCACGGCAATATTGGAGAAAAAACTCAATTTCAATATGCAAAGTCTCGATGTGTACATAAATGTGGTCGGCGGCTTGAAGATAAACGAACCGGCAACGGATTTGGCAGTCATCACGGCGATAGCGTCAAGCTGCAAAAATTTTGTGATACACTCAAAAATTCTTATTCTCGGCGAGGTGGGGCTCACGGGCGAGGTGCGCTCGGTAAGCTATGCGGACAGGCGCATAAACGAGGCCAAGAAGATGGGCTTCACGCGCTGTATTCTGCCGCAGTCAAATATGAAGGGTCTCGGCAGGATAACCGGAATAGAGCTGCTGCCCGTGACGACTGTCAGACAGGCTATTGCAATATTGGTTAAACTTGAAGATAAAGATTAACCAACCCCCATTCACCGCGGTGAATGGGGGTTGGTTTATGCCTTATAGAATGCAAGATATCCCTGATATGCGCTGTACACATCCGCCTTGCTCGCAATCTCAAACGGTGCGTGCATGGACAGCAGCGGCACGCCGCAGTCTATGGTGTCCACATCGAGATTTGCTATATACTGAGCGACAGTTCCGCCGCCGCCCTGGTCAACCTTGCCCAGCTCGCATATCTGCCACTGAACACCGGCTTTGTTGAAGATGTTTCTGATTTTGCCCACATACTCGGCATTGGCGTCGGAGGTCGAGCCCTTGCCGTGCGCTCCCGTGTATTTGCAGAAAGCCACACCGCAGCCGATGAATGCGCTGTTGTTGTCCTCATTCACGCTCTTGTAGGTCGGGTCAACTCCGGCGGTGACATCGGACGACAGGCACATGGACGCAGTGAGCGCATTTCTGATGAACATATCATTGTACTCGCCCTTCATCTTGTATATAAGCTCCGCAAGGAAGTTTTCAAAGAATCTGCCCTTCATTCCCGTGTTGCCCATAGAGCCGATCTCCTCCTTGTCGGCAAGGAAGCAGATTGATGTGCGCTTGGGAGAGTTCATATCGCATATCGCTTTGAGCGCCGTATAGCCGCAAACCCTGTCGTCCTGACCGTAAGAGCCGACAAGCGACGAATCCAGACCGACCGTACACGCCGGAAAGCTCGGCACTATCTCAAGCTCGGCGCTGACAAAATCGTCCTCCGTGATGTTGTATTTTTCTTTGAGAATATCGAGAACCGTCTGCTTGAATTTGTCCTTCTCGCAGTCCGCCGGGATAGAGCCTGCAAGAACATTGAGCTCCTCGCCCGTGAACACCTCGGACATTTTTTTTACCATCTGGTCCTTTGCAAGGTGCGGCAGAAGGTCTGTCACGGTGAACCTGGGGTCGCCCTCATCCTCGCCTATGTTTATGTCAACAACAGTCTCGTCGCTGAGCACCACCACGCCTATCATGGACAGCGGAATAGCCGTCCACTGATATTTCTTTATGCCGCCGTAATAATGCGTCTTAAAGAGCGCCAGGTTGGAATCCTCGTAGAGCGGATTCGGCTTGAGGTCGAGCCTGGGGCTGTCTATGTGAGCCGCAACCAGGTTTACTCCGTTTATGATATCGTCGCTGCCTGCTATGGCGAGCACGATATTCTTGCCGCGGTTTATCTTGAATACCCTGTCGCCCGGCTTCACTCTGTCGAGACTGTCAATGTTTACAAAACCTGCCTTTTCTGCCATGCGCATGGAATATCTCACGCACAGGCGCTCTGTTTTTGAATTGTTCAGAAAGCGAATATAATCGTCGCTGAATTTTATGACGGTGTCTTTATTCTCCCCCGTCCATACTATTTTGCCGTTCATAATTGTTCTTCCTCCTGTCATTGGGTCTGAACCGCGAGATAAATTTCATCTCACGCCACTTATATTTTAATACTTTTATACGAAAATTACAAGTATTTTATCATAAACTCCACAAAGATATTACCATTTTATTAAAAATCAGTAAAAATCATCAAAAATTTTAAAAAAAGACTGTTTTTTTTCGAGATTGTGTTGTATAATATATGATATATAACAAAATTGGCTTATTGTGCCCTAAAACAATAAAAAATGACTGACGGGGGTCTGACATGGACAAAAAATCCAAAGTAACTGTTAGGATTTTCGGCACGGATTATGTTCTGTGCGGATACGAATCTGAGGAGTATATAAACAACATAGCCTTCAATGTGGACAAAATGATGCGTGAGCTGTCGGCAAATCCGCTCATCAAGCCGCTTCAGGTGGCTGTGCTTACGGCGTGCAATTTCTGTGACGAATACACCAAGCTGAAAGAGGAATTTGACGCGCTGCGCAAGGACAACGAACAGCTCGGCGCGGATGAGGACAGATTCAACGGCATTGCCGAGGAAAACATCTTCCTCAAGGAAGAGATAGACGGGCTCAAGGAGCAAATCGCCGTCCTCAAGGCAAGCTTAAAAAAATAATCGGTGGGGTGTTCACTCTTGACAAACAACATAGAAATCCTGTCTCCTGCCGGAGATTTTGAATGTCTGACCGCCGCGGTCAACTGCGGCGCGGACGCGGTGTATCTCGGCGGTGCGGCGTTCAGCGCAAGGGCAAATGCAGCCAATTTCGACAACGGCGCACTGCGCGGCGCGGTAAGGTATGCTCACCTGCGCGGAGTTAAAGTGTATGTTGCGCTCAACACGCTTATACTCAACTCCGAGATTGAAAGGGCGTTTGACTTCATAAAATTCTGCCGCACCGTCGGTGTTGACGCACTCATAGTGCAGGATTTGGGCATAGCGTACATAATCGGCAAGTATTTCCCCGATTTTCGCATACACGCCAGCACACAGATGACAATTCACAATCTCGACGGTGTAAAGGCCGCCGCAAAGCTCGGCTTTCGCCGCGTGGTGCTCTCCCGTGAGCTGTCGTATGGCGAGATAGAATATATAACAAAAAATACCGATACAGAGATTGAGGTTTTCTCCCACGGGGCGCTGTGTATGTGCTATTCGGGGCAGTGCCTCATGTCGTCGCTGCTCGGCGGCAGAAGCGGCAACCGCGGCGAGTGCGCCCAGCCGTGCAGACTGCCCTGCACCGTGCTCGGCCCGGACGGCAGACCTATGGGCGAGGAGAACAAATACTACATGAGCCTTAAGGATCTCTGCCTGATTGACGATATCGACTGTCTGAAAGACATGGGCGTGACATCGCTCAAAATCGAGGGCAGAATGAAAAACAAAGAGTATGTCGCACTGGTGACTCATATGTACGATAAATACCGCAGCGGCGGCAAAGTTGCACCCGAGGACAGAGAGATGCTTGAAAACATCTTCTCGCGCAGCGGTTTCACCAACGGATATGCGTATGAAAAAACAGGCGCGCATATGCTCAATAAAGACAAAAACAACGACAACATCTATCGCGGCATCCGCCCCGAGGTCGAAAGATATGCCGAATCTCTCCTGTCCGCTCAGCGGACGGTCGGAGTGCAGTGCCGCGTCAAGATAAAATTGGGCGAGCTGCCCGAGATTGAACTTACGCGCGCAGGGCATTGCGCACTCTGCCGCGGAGACAGACCGGTCGAGGCGGCGCAGAGAACCGCCACCGACAGGGAGAGAATCATCTCCCAGGTAAAGAAGCTCGGCGTAACTCCGTTTCATGCCGAGAGCATATCGTGCGAGATTGACGATGACATCAACATACCGATAAAGACGGTAAACGAGCTGCGCAGAAACGCCGCAGACGAGCTTGCGGACAAGCTGTGCGCAGCGTTTTGCAGAAAATCGGACGCCGTATTTGAGGATGAAATCTATGAAACGCCGCACCGCGAACCGCTCATGTCGGCGTCGGTTATAAGCGCCGCGCAGGCGCGCGCCGCATATGACACAGGATTTGACAGGATATACATCGGCTGTGAAACATACCTTGCCGACAAAAAGTTTTTCGATGAAAACCGCGATGTGTTCGCGCTCATGATGCCGACAATCGAAAGAGACGGCAAAAAATACGATACGTCCGACTGCGAGCTTGACAGCGTGTGCATATCGAACATATCGCAGTTGGGGAAATTCGGCAGCAAACGCGTCATAGCCAATTTCAGCATGAATGTCTTTAACAAATACTCGGCGGCTATGCTCTCAAAGCTCGGCGCAGACGAGATTTGCGTATCGGCTGAGCTTACGCTGGCGCAGCTTGAGCAGTTTGAAAGCCCCGTACCGCTCGAAGCGGTGGTGTACGGCAGGCTTCCGCTCATGACGGTACGCAATTGTCTGAGAAAAAGCGCCTCGGGAAAATGCGGCTGCAAGGATGAATTTTTCTTCCTCAAAGACAGAAAAAACGCAGTCTTCCCCGTCAGGTCGGACAGGCAATCGTGTACAAACACCGTGTACAACAGCGTGCCCGTTTACATGGGTGACAGAATAAACGAGCTTAAAAACAGCGGCATAAGCACTTACAGATTCATATTCACCACCGAAGCCCCGTGCGAGATTGCCGATATTTTAAAAATGTATCAAAAAAGAGAAAAATATCCGTCCGCGGCTTTCACGAGAGGTCACTGGTACAGAGGCGTGGAACACCGCGCGGATTGAAAGGAATGAAAATAATGGAGAACATAGAAGTTAAAATCAAATTTACTGAGCATAATAAAGAGAAGAGGCTGCCGTTTTACGCAACGCAGGGCTCTGCCGGAATGGATTTGTCGGCGTGCATAAGCGAGGACATCATTCTGCCGCCGCTCGGGCGCACACTTGTGCCCACGGGCATTGCAATAAGCCTGCCGAGCGCGGATTACGGCGCTTTTGTCTATGCAAGAAGCGGACTTGCCATAAAGAAAGGCATCACCCTTGCCAACTGCGTGGGCGTTATCGACAGCGACTACACGGGCGAGATTAAAGTCGGGCTGATAAACCTAAGCAACGAGGTATTCACCATCAAAAACGGCGAGAGGATAGCCCAGCTTGTCATAATGCCGGTGAGCCAAGTAAAGCTTACCCCCGTGGACGAGCTTGACAAAACCGAAAGGGGAGCCGGCGGCTTCGGCTCTACGGGAATGAACTGATGAAATATATACTTGCATCAAAATCGCCGAGGCGGCGCGAGCTGCTGGAAAACATCGGCATGGATTTTGAGGTGATGACATCGGATTTTGACGAAAGCACCGTGCCGAAGAACCTTGAACCGCAGCTCTATGTGCAGGAGCTTGCGCTGTGCAAGGCAATGTCGCTTGTGAAGCAATGCGGCAAGGATTCGCTCATCATAGGCGCGGACACCGTGGTGTGCGCCGACGGAGAAATCCTCGGCAAGCCGTGCGGACGGCGCGAGGCGACAGCCATGCTGTCATCGCTCAGCGGCAGGGCGCACTGTGTTTACACCGGCGTGGCGCTTGTAAGAGCGGCAAATGCCGAGAGCATAACCGCCTGCGAAAAAACAACCGTATATTTTGACGAGATACCTCCCGAGGAGATAGAATACTACGTGGACGCCTACTCCCCTTTCGATAAGGCAGGGGCATACGGAATCCAGGAATACGCAGGGGTTTTCGTCAAAAAAATCGAGGGAGATTATTTCAATATTGTCGGGTTGCCGGTGCATCTTCTGCACTCGCTCATCCGCAAATTCGGGGAGGAATAATTAATGACAAGAAAAGATATAGGAATAGATTTGGGCACTGCCAACACGCTTGTTTACGTAAAATCAAAAGGCATAGTGGTAAATGAACCAAGCGTTGTGGCGATAAACAAGGACACGGGCGAGGTGCTCGAGGTGGGCAATGCCGCAAAGGAAATGCTCGGCAGAACCCCGGGCAACATAATAGCAATCCGTCCGCTGAAGGACGGAGTAATAGCAGATTTTGACGTAACTCAGGCTATGCTCAAATACTTCATTTCCCGGGCAAACCAGGGGCACAGCTTCCTCAAGCCCAGGGTGATTGTGTGTGTGCCGTCCGGTGTGACGGAGGTTGAAAAACGCGCCGTCGAGGAGGCAACCCTCAACGCAGGGGTCAAGGAAGTATTCATCATAGAGGAGCCCATGGCGGCGGCAATCGGCGCAAATCTGCCGGTGGAGGAGCCGACGGGCAGCATGGTTGTGGACATAGGCGGAGGCACAAGCGAGGTTGCCGTGATATCGCTCGGCGGCATAGTCACGAGCAAATCGCTGCGCATAGCCGGAGATGACTTTGACGAGGCAATAATCAATTATATAAAGAAGAAGTTCAACCTCATGGCAGGCGAGCGCACAGCGGAAAAGCTCAAGATAGACATCGGCTCGGCGTATGAAACCAAGGAGGACGCATATGAGGAAGTGAGCGGCCGCGACCTTATGACGGGGCTGCCGAAGAATGTGCGCGTATCCACGACGGACATAGTAAACGCCCTGCGCGAGCCCGTGGAGCAGCTGATATTTGCCATAAAATCCACCCTGGAGCAAACTCCGCCGGAGCTTGCGGCAGACATAATGGACAGGGGCATCACCCTGACGGGCGGCGGCGCGCTGCTGCGCGGATTGGACCGCCACATCATAGAGCAGACGGGTATGCCGGTCAACATTGCGGAAAATCCGCTTGACTGCGTGGCGCTCGGCGCAGGCGCGGTGCTCGACCAGATGGAAATGCTGAGGAATGTAATGATAAATGCAAGAAGAGGATAGTGTATGTATTTTTTTGCAAAGAACAAATTTAAGATAATTATAGCCGCGGTGACGCTTGTGCTGATACTCATAATGGCGGTGTCGTCCGTTAGCGGCGGCAAAATCCCCTTTGTAAGCAATGCGGTGAGCTTTATAGTGTCGCCGGTTCAGAGGGCATTCGGCAACGTGTACTCCGGAGTGTCGGGATTTTTCTCGACAATCGGCTCAAACAAAAATTACGCCAGGGAAAACGAGGAGCTGCGCAAGACCGTAGCCTCGCTCGAAAACGAGGTGCGCAAAAACGACTCGCTCATTGCCGAGAATAACCGCCTGCGGCAGCTGCTTGAGCTGAGCGAAAAAAACGATAAATACGACTACATCGCCGCCGATATAATCGCGGCAGACCTGACAAACTGGTCAAAGACCTTCACCGCAAACAAAGGGCTGGTGGACGGAGTGACAAAAAACTGCGCCGTAGTAACCCCCGAGGGGCTTGTCGGCTATGTATACGAGGTCGGCAGAAGCTGGTCGAAAATCGTCACGATAATAGACAGCTCGGTATCGGTGAGCGCAAAGATAACCCGACTGAATGTAAATGCGGTTGTCAGCGGAGATATGTCGCTGCAGAACGAAGAACGCTGCGCCATGAAGTACCTGTCAAAGGACATCAATGCCGAGACGGGCGACTATGCCGTGACCGCAGGCAACGGAGGCATATATCCCGAGGGCTTGTACATCGGCAGAATTGTCGATTTGCATGACGACGTATCAGGGCTGTCGCAGGAGGCAGTCATAGAACCCGGGGTCAACTTTATCGACCTATCGGAAGTAATGATTATTAAAAAATAAGGAAACCGACATGAAAAAGTTTTTGACATATCTTACACTGATAATATTGGTAGTAATGCAGACAACGCTGTTCCCTCACCTGCGCATAATGGGCATAATACCCAACCTTGTGCTGGTGTTCACCGTATGTTACAGTATGTATGCCGACCCGGTGCCGGCAACCGTGTTTGCAATAGCCGCAGGGCTGGTTTTCGACGTTTATCAGGCAAGCAGCATCGGTTTCAATTCCATAATGATGATGTATGTCGGGCTCGGGCTGTCGTGCCTGACCTCCGGCTATGTCAAGAGCAACATATTCACCGTGCTTATATGCGTCGGTGTCACCACATTGGTTTATGAGAGCATATATGCTTTTCTGCTGTATTTCATATTCGGCAGAGTAACGGCGGGCACAATATGGGCCGTAACATCGTTTGAGGCGCTGTACAACATGGCTGCCTCCGCTGCGCTGATGTGGTGGGCAAGGTATTTGGGAGAAGATGAGGTAAGGAGTTTTTAAATGGCTTTTTTCAGAAACAAACGACTTATTTTGAATATATTGGCGCTGTGCTTATTCTGCGCCATACTCTTTCGGCTGGTAAAGCTGCAAGTGGTGATGGGCAATGAATATCGGGTACAGTCGGAAAACAGACTCGTGTCGCAGGAGACAATTGAGGCGCCGCGCGGCATAATGATGGACAGAAACGGCAAGCCGCTTGTCACCAACAAGCAGGGTTTTGCCGTCGAGATGTACAAAAGCGGCATTTCATATGACGAGCTGAATGACATAATATTAAAACTTACCGCCCTGTTTGACAGAGCCGGAGAAAAATACGCCGACACATTACCCATAGAAAAAGACAGCCGCGATTTCAAATTTGCAAGCTACGAGGGCGACGAGCGCAATCAAAAAATAAGCGAATTCAAAGTCTCTGTAAAGGCGGCGGAGAACGCAAGCGCAAAAGACTGCGTAAATGTGCTTGCCGACAAATACGAGATAGCCGGACGTTATTCCGACAGCGAGCTGCGCACCATAGTGGGCGTGAGGTATGAAATGGAAAACCGCGGCTTCGGCAGCGGCACACCGTTTACCATCGCCTCCGATGTATCGCTCGCCACTGTGTCCGAGATTGAGGAGAACAGCGACACCTTCAAAAACGTGGGCGTGGTGACAAGACCCGTGCGCGAATATGCATATCCCGGGGTTGCCTCTCACCTGCTGGGCAGAGTGGGCATAATCTACCGCGAGGAATATGAGGCGCTCAAGGACAGCAACTACGGCTTAAACGACATGATAGGCAAGGACGGGCTTGAAAAGAGCCTTGAAAAATACTTAAAGGGCACAAACGGAGTGCGCAGCACCCTGCAAACCGTGAGCGACAAGGACGGCAAGACAAGCGATGTGCCGGCGCTCGCCGGAAACAACGTGGTGCTGACCATAGACATAGATTTGCAGCAGACTGCCGAGCAGGCACTCAGAGACACCATTGCTCAGATAAGGGCAAAGGGCGTTGAAAAGAAAAACCGCGCCGGAGCGGACGCAGGCGGCGGAGCTGTTGTGGTGACCGATGTAAACACAGGCGACATACTCGCCATGGCGAGCTACCCGACATACGACATAGTCAGGTTTGACGACGACTACGACAAGCTGCTGTCAAACAAGCTTAACCCCATGTTCAACAGAGCCATAAGCGGCGTGTATGCCCCGGGCTCGGTGTTCAAGATACTCACGGCGATTGCCGGGCTGGAGGAAAAGGTAATCACCAAAAATGAGGTCATAGAGGACAAGGGCGTCTATGAATACTACGACCAAAAATTCAACTGCTGGATATGGACGGACACCCACACCACCCACGGCAGAATGACCGTGGAGACAGCGATTCAGAACTCGTGTAACTACTATTTCTATGAGGTCGGCAAGCGGCTCGGCTATGAAAAGATGTACAACCACGCAAAGGAATTCGGTCTCGGAGAGCTTACCGGCATAGAGCTGGACGGCGAATCAAAAGGCGTGCTGGCAAACGCCGAATATAAAAAGCTCAATTTCAATACCCCGTGGTACCCGGGCGACAATCTGCAAATGGCGATAGGTCAGTCGTACAACCTGTTCACCCCCGTGCAGATATCAAACTATATAGCGACCGTAGCAAACGGCGGCACGCGCTACAAACCGAGGCTGACTAAGAATGTGCGCAACATATACTCCGGCGAGTCCGTGGTGACCGAGGAGCCGACCGTGCTCAACAAGGTGACAATGAGCCCCGAAACGCAGCAAACCGTGACGCACGGCATGAGGCTCGTGTCCGACAGGGACGGTACCGCGTCCATATTTGCCGACTTCCCCATAGAGGTCTGCTCAAAGACGGGTTCGGCTCAGGTGGCAAAAGGCTCGGCAAACGGTGTGTTCGCATCATATGCACCGTATAAGAACCCGCAGATATCGGTTGCCATAGTAGTGGAAAATGCCGGCTCGGGCGCGGCGCTTGCACCTATTGCAAAGACCATATACGAAAAATACTTCGACCTTTTCGGCGAAAACGAGCCGCCGGATAAGGACGCGGAAGTAAAAAATGCCTTGATAAAATAACCGCGGAGGTGCATAATATATGAAGCTGATATGTGTGACATCCCCCAAAGGCGGAGACGGCGCAACATTTGTCGCCGCAAACCTTGCCTATGCGCTCTCGGCGGAGTGCGGCAGCTGCCTGGCGGCGGATTTGAATATCGGGCGGCGCACGCTCGATCTGACATTCGGCGTGCAGGACGACAGCGTGTTTAATTTAAACGACATTATATCGGGCACCTGCGACCCTGCGAAAGCAATCGTGAATACGGCGTGGGATCGGCTCGACCTTATAACCTCGTCACAAACAGCCGAGGCTGACGCAGGCTTTTGCGCCGCCGCGATAAAAAAGCTTGCGCAGCTGACGTCATATGACTACATCGTGGCAGACATTCCGCCTGCCTTTGCCAAAACCGCCGTAACGTCATGCGGCACGATGATATTGGTGTCGTCGCCGTCGCGCGCGTCGGTGCGCTGTCTCGGCAAGCTGTGCGGCGAGCTCGGCAGCTTTGAAAAAACATACGTCGTCATAAACAAAATAATCCCGGAGCTGATTGAAAGCGGAGTTTGGGAAAACGCGGACGACATCTGCGACGGCTGCGGCGTAAAGCCGCTGGGACTTATCCCCTTTGAGCCCGAAGCGGAGATTGCGCAAAGCCGCGGAGTACCTGCCGCAGCGGAAAATTTGCTGAAAATATCACGGGCAGCTGCAAACATCGCCCGACGCATATCGGGAAAACAAGTTTGTTCGGTTGATTTTAACTACAAATCACCTTACTATAAAGTTTTTAAGAAATTTATTTAACAGGAGGCATAAATAATGAATATCGCATTGATAGCTCACGACAAAAAGAAAGAACTCATGGTACAATTCTGCATTGCATACAAGGGTATATTTGAAAAGCATAATCTGATAGCGACCGGAACTACCGGCGGATTGATTGTTGATGCAACCGGTCTGAATGTACATAGATTTCTTGCCGGCTCGCAGGGCGGTGACCAGCAAATCGGCGCAAGAATCGCGTACAACGAGATAGACCTCGTGCTGTTTTTCAGAGACCCCCTCAGTCAGCAGGCACATGAGCCGGAAGTTGCCTCCATTATGAAGCTGTGCGACATATACAACATTCCGCTTGCCACAAACGTGGCGACGGCTGAGGTGCTCATCCACGGGCTTGAGCGCGGTGATTTGGATTGGAGAGATATCGTAAACCCCAAGGACAAGAATCATAAATTTGAGTAATAAAAAAAGGGCGGCAAATCAAAATAGGGTGCGGCAAAACAATTTCATTTTGCCGCACCCCGTTCAGCGTTTTCAGTTAAGCTCTATAAGACCGTAATTACCGTCTTTTCTCTTATACACCACATTTTTGTCCTCTGTCTCGGCGTTGGAGAAAATGTAGAAAGCATGACCGAGCAGATTCATCTGCAAAATTGCCTCATCCACACTCATTGGCTTTGCAGAGTAAACCTTTGTCTTTACAACCTTAAACTCTGTCTCCTCCGGAAACTCCGTCGGCTTTACATCAGCAAAGGCGTCCTTGCGCAGGCGCTTTTCAAGACGGGTTCTCTGGCGGCGAATCTGCCTTTCGAGCACATCCTCAACCTTGTCCACTGCCGCATACATATCGTCATTGGACACCTCTGCCCTGAAAATCATTCCGTCGTGGAATATGGTAACCTCGATTATGTGTCTGTCTTTTTCAACAGAAATAGTTACATTTGCAGTGGCTGACTCACCGAAATATCTCTCAAGCTTGGATATTTTTTTCTCAATGTAGGATTTGAGACCTTCGGTTACTTCGATTCTTCTGCCTGTAATTTTAATTGTCATAAAAATCAACCCCTTGGTAAAATTTATTTATATAAATTCCCGAAACTGGGAAAATATACACTATATTATCCTTGTAAGATGCCTTGTCACATGGCAGCTGATGTTGACCGCCACGGGCAGACCGGCTATGTGCGTCGGCGCGGTGAGCACCTTGACGGCGAGCGCCGTTGACGTGCCGCCGAATCCCTGCGGACCTATGCCGAGATTGTTTATGCGGTGCAGCAGCTCCTCCTCAAGCGCCGCATACTTCGCATTCGGGTTAGGCTTGTCAATCTCAAGGGTGAGCGCGCGCTTTGCCATGCAGGCGCACGACTCAAAATTGCCGCCTATGCCCACGCCGACAACTATCGGCGGACACGGATTCGGGCCGGCATCCGACACGGTTTTTACCACAAAATCCTTCACTCCCTCTATGCCGGCAGACGGAGCGAGCATCTTTATCGCGCTCATGTTTTCGCTGCCGAAGCCTTTGGGCGCTACGGTAAGCTTCAGCTTGTCTCCGCGGACAAAGCTGATGTGAACCACCGCCGGTGTGTTGTCTCCCGTGTTCGCCCTCTCTATCGGGTCAGACACTATGGATTTGCGCAGATATCCCTCCGTATAGCCCTTAGCAACGCCGTCGTTTATCGCCTCGCCCAGGGGCTTGCCCTCTATGTGCAGCTCATTGCCGATCTCCGCGAAAAACACCGCCATGCCTGTGTCCTGACAGACGGGCATCCGCTCCTCCTCGGCAATCTTGTAGTTTTTAATTATGTCCGAGAGCACATTTTTGCCCTCGGGCGATTTTTCGGCAGCGAGCGCCCGGTCTATCGACCGGCGCACATCGGACGGCAGGATTTGATTTGCCTCTATGCACATCTCCGCCACGGCTTCCGTGATTACGTCTGAATTTATTATCCTCATAATGCTGATTTGAATCCTTTTCTCTCATTTGTAAATTATTCATATGTTTATATTGATATTGTAACATAAAACATATAAAAATACAACAGATTTAATAGTAATTTTTTTATTGAATTTCACGCGAATATAGTGTATAATAAATAGTTGTAGATTATTTTTACAAGGAGGAACAGTTATGAATTACATGGATGTGTATAACAGCTGGCTGGAGAGCCCGGTTGTTGACTCCGAAACAAAAGAAGAATTACTGTCAATTAAGAATGACAACCGTGAAATCAAGGAGAGGTTCTACAAAGACCTCGAGTTCGGCACGGCAGGGCTGCGCGGCATCATAGCTGCCGGCAGCAACAGAATGAATATATACACTGTCCGCAAGGCTACGCAGGGGCTTTGCGAGGATATTATCAACTGCGGTGAGGATGCCATGAAAGCAGGAGTTGTCATCGCCTACGATTGCAGACACAAATCCGCCCTGTTTGCCATGGAGAGCGCAAAGGTTATTGCGGCAAACGGCATAAAGGCATATGTGTTTGACGAGCTGCGCCCCACTCCCGAGCTTTCGTTTGCGGTGCGCCACTTAAAGGCTGCGCGCGGCATAGTGATAACCGCCAGCCACAACCCCAAGCAGTACAACGGCTACAAGGCATACGGCGAGGATGGCGGTCAGCTGCCGCCCAAGTCGTCGGACTATGTTATATCCGTTATAGAAAAGACGGACATCTTCAACGATGTCAAGGTGATGGACGAGCAGGAGGCACGCGGCAAGGGGCTCATCGTAACCATAGGCGAGGAGGTTGACAAAGCATACCTCGAAAAAGTTCATGAACAGTCCATAAACGAAGAATCCATAAAAAATCTGGGCGATAATTTCAGCATAATCTATTCCCCGTTCCACGGCACGGGAAACAAGCTTGTGCGCAGAATCCTCTCCATGATAGGCGTGAAGGACGTGCGCGTGGTTAAAGAGCAGGAGCTGCCCGACCCCGATTTTTCCACTATGAAATCACCCAACCCCGAGGAAAAAGAGGGATTTAAGTATGCGATAGAGATGGCTAAGGAAAATCCGGCAGACCTCATATTCGCAACCGACCCGGACAGCGACAGAATCGGCGCAATCGTCAAGGACGCGTCGGGCGAATATATCACCCTCAACGGCAACCAGATGGGCGTGCTGCTGTGTGAATTTATCCTCAGAAACAAGCAGAAAAACGGCACACTCTCCGGCAAGGGAGCGGTTATCAAAACTATCGTGACGACATCCATGATCTACCCCATCGCCAAGGCATACGGAGTGAATGTTATAGATGTGCTCACCGGCTTTAAGTTTATCGGCGAAAAGATAAAAGACTTTGAGGAACACGACTACTACAACGAATTTATATTCGGCTTTGAGGAGAGCTACGGCTACCTCGCCGGCACATATGCCAGAGACAAAGACGCCGTGGTTGCGGCAATGCTTATTGCCGAGATGGCTGCGGACTACAAGGAACAGGGGCTTACTCTGTACGAAGGTCTGCTCTCTCTGTACAAAAAATACGGCTGCTACCTCGAGGGCACAAAGTCAATCGTGCTTGAGGGCATAGACGGTGCCGACAAGATAAATGCCATAATGAACAAATTCCGCAGCGAGCCGATAACTGAATATGCCGGCTCCAAGGTGCTCCGCGCATGGGATGTGTCGGCAGGCACCATAAAAGATATAGACAGCGGCAAGATTACCGAGCTGGATTTGCCGAAATCGAATGTGCTCCGCTTTGATTTGGAAAACAACGGTTGGTTTGCAATCCGCCCGTCGGGAACAGAGCCGAAGATAAAATTCTACTTCGGCGTGTGCGAAGACGGCGTGGACGCCGCAAACGCAAAGCTGGAGAAATATAAAAAAGAAATAGAAAAAATGCTGTAATCGCAAAAAAGTGACCACCCGAAAAACGGGTGGTTTCTTTTTTTGCGATTAACGGCACTATGCCCGTCTTGATTCATGCGAGCCCGACGGGGCTGCACCGCATCATCGCCTGCTCAAGCCGCTGTGTACATCACCTCCGACAGCCTCGGGAGGGGGTGGGTGCGGCATTTCCTCTTCTTCCATAATTTGATACTTGATATCTCGGCAGATATACGCTATTATATACACGAAGGTTGACATAACCCGAGAAAACAAAAAACGAACATTATAAAACATTTTGTTTGTGGGGTTTATGGGCGTTTTTGAATTTTTGGATTATGTAAACCAAATACAAATGCACAGATACATTGTATCTGAAAAAACGAGGAGGATTTTTTTAATGTTTAAGTTCAGAAAACTTATCTCATCCGTAGTTGCATTATCTATGACAGCTTCGATTGCTGCCTCCACAGTGTTTGCATCGGTTCCGTCCGACGCACAGGGCACAAAGTTTGAAGAGGCGGCAGATGTGCTCGGCGCACTCAAAATAATGGTCGGTGACGCAAACACAGGCAATTTCAGACCCAACGACGCAATAATCCGTTCAGAGGTTACCAAGGTGGGCGTAGCGCTTATGGGACTTTTGAATGTTGCAGAGAATTCTAACCAGGCTACAAAATATCCCGATGTTGTGTCCAACCACTGGGCAAATGGCTTCATCAATGTTGCCACAGACCAGGGCATGATAATCGGTGACGACGTGGGCACCTTCCGCCCGGACGAACAGATAAAGTTCTCCGAGGCAGTTGCAATCATGGTAAGAGCGCTCGGCTATGAGCCGCAGGCAATAGCAAAGGGCGGTTATCCCTCGGGATATGTAGTAACAGCCTCCAACATCGGTCTCACAAAGAATGTTGCGGCTACGGCAAACCAGCTCATCTCCAGAGGCGACGTTGCTCAGATGGCGTTTAACGCCCTCACAATCAACCTCATGGAGCAGACAGGCTACGGCAGCGATGTCAAGTACGAAGTGGTAGATAAAACCCTGCTTAAGGATTACCTCGACGTAACCCTGGTAGAGGGCAACGTTACCGCTGTGGGTTCATCGTCCGTGGACGGTACAGCAAACCTTGAGAAAGACGAAATTCAGATAGAAGACAAGATATACAAAATCGGCGACGCCGACGTAAGAACAATCCTCGGATTCTATGTTGACGCATATATCTATGAGGACAGCAAGACCAAAGACGATACCCTCCTGCTCGCAAGACCTATCGAGGGCAAAAACTCCTCGATAACCATCACAAGCGACAATATCGATTCAATAGAGAACACAGAGTCGTCCAAGGTGCTCAACTACTGGAAGGACAAAGACTCTGACAAAAAGACCACCAAGGCTACCGTAAGCACGGACGCAAAGGTGCTCTACAACGGCAAGTCAGGTTCTTTTGAGGATTTTAAGGAGATTGACTCCGGCAGCATCTCCCTGCTTGACACAACCGGCAACGGCATATACAACATCGTGTTTGTAAACGAGACAAAGAACTATGTTGTAGAGGAAGTAATCGAATCCACCTACAAAATCGTGGACAAATACGGTCAGAAAACCCTCGTGCTCGACCCCGAGGACGACGACCTCACATTCAGCCTGACAAAGGGCAGCCTTGACGTTGAACTGAAAGACCTTGAGGAATGGAATGTAATCACCGTTGCAATGAGCCGCGACGAGGAGCTCATCTACGGCGAGGTTTCCACAGAGTCTGTAACAGGCAAGGTCAGCGAGACAGACGACGAGAAGGTGTTTATCGACGGCAAGGGCTACAAGGTGGCTCCCAACTACCCCAACACCATCAAGCTTGAGGACGAGGGCACATTCTACCTCGACGCAGAGGACAAAATCGCAGCTGTCAACACAGAGGAGACAGTAAGCTCCAACTATGCTTACCTGGCAGATATCGATATGTCCACAGGCATAGACAAGGTGCTTAACTTTAAACTCTTCACCAAAGAGGGCAAGACGGTTATCCTCAGCTCCGGCAGCAAGCTCAAGGTAAACGACACAAACAACCTCACACCCGAGCAGGCACTTGCCGCAATCAAGGGCGAGAGACAGAGCGCCGCAGGTCAGCTCATCACATTTGAAAAGAACTCAAACGACGAGGTGTACAAGGTGAACACCTACACCCAGTCCGCGGCTATCAACGAAAACAAATTCCTGCTTAATATGAAGGAGAACGACGTAGTTTACAAATCGGTATCATCCAAGCTGGTGGGCAGCTCCATGAGCGTTAACGTAACCGACAGCACGGTTATATTCGATATTCCGGCAGACGCGGACGATACAGACGATTATTCAATCAGAAACAAGTCGTTCTTTGTAAATGACGACAAGTACGATGTGCTTGTGTTCAATGTGACAGAGGACTACAACGCAAAGGCAATCATCGTTACAAGCTCCACGGGCGAGGCTAACGAGGAGAACTCCATCGCGGTTGTTGACAAGATTACCAGAACCAGAGACGCAGACGGCGCAGATGTTGAAAAGCTGTATGCATTCCAAGACGGCAAGGCAATCACCATCAACACCAAGGAATCCGGCATACTCGTAAAGGGCGACGGGCTTAACAAAAAGGCGCTTGAACAGGGTGACATCATCCAGTACAAGACAAATGCCGCAGGCGACATTGACGGCATAACCCTGCTCTACGACATCGGCGAAAAGGAGACTGAGAAAAACGTAACTCACTCCGACAACATGAGCACGGCATACGGTAAGGTAACAAAGAAATTCTCCGGCAGCTTCAACCTGCAGGTGAATGACGGCGCGGTGCAGAACTACACCATCGGCGACGCAAAGGTTTATGTTGTTGACACAACAAAATCGGCTAAGCAGGTGACTGTGGGTGACGCAGGCGATATCCAGAAGTATGACGAATCAGATCCGCAGAGAGTATTTGTAAGAATATACAAAGATGTTGTACAGGAAATAGTTGTTGTAAAATAACTTAAAAAGAGGCGGCGGAACGACATTGCAGTCGGTTCCGCCGCCGATTTTTTTATCTTTTATCCCAAAAATTATTTTTCCTTGTAGTCCAACACCCTGGAGAATATCGCAAAAGCCTCTGCGCGCGTTATGGGGCTGTCCGGCTTAAAGGTATTGTCCTCATAGCCGTTTACAAAACCGAGTTCCACAGCCTTTGCCACATAGGGCGCCGACCATTCCATAGCCTGCGCGTCCGCAAAGCCGAGAGCCGCGTTTGCATCAGTCTCTATTCCGAGAGATTTGACTATAACCGCTACCATCTCCTCACGGGTAATCTGAGCTGACGGACGAATTGTGCCGTCGTCATATCCCGAGAAAATTCCCCTCTCCACGGCGGTTGCCATGTAGCCGGATGCCCAGTCGGACACCGCAGACGCGTCCGCAGATTCAAGCTTTGCGGAATCGCTCGGCTCAATGCCGTTTACAAGCAGCGCAAGCTTGGCAGTCTCCTCTCTGGTAATTCTGTTTTCGAGGTTTGCCCTGCCTTGATTATCGCCGGACACTATGCCGCGGTTGTAGAGGTCGAGCGCAAAGCCTGCCGCCCAGTTGTCGTCGGCAACATCGCTGAATGCCTCGGATGCTTTTTCGGCTTTTTTCACGTTTTCTGCCGGTGCGGCGGGTGTAGCTGTTGCCGGCGGAGCGGTGATTGCTGTG
>CAJLYL010000023.1 GCA_905210855.1 uncultured Clostridia bacterium | reverse complement strand
AAAAACCGACCTCCCAATAGTTAGATTTTTGGTCTAACTTTTGGGGGTCGGTTCACTTTTAACCGGCGCGGATGGCTCATTTTAGTTTTTATCTGCAAGCCGCTTTGATTACATCGACGGCTTTTTTTAGATTTTCGTGTGAGATGTTGAGCGGCGGCAGCAGGCGAACTTTGGATTTCGCCGTGATTACAAGCACACCGTTTTTCATACACTCGGCAACCACATCTTTTGCGTCCTTTTCGGTGTCTATGCCAATCATAAGTCCGAGACCGGACACTCCCTTTATTCCCTCGCATCCCGAGAGCGAACCGAAGATGTATCTTGATTTCTCCGCGACATCGGCAAGGAGTTTTTCGTCTATGCGTGACAGTATGCTTATCGCCGCCGCACAGCTTACCGGATTGCCGCCGAATGTTGAGCCGTGCATACCGGGGGTGTACACATTCTGTACCTTTTCGCCGAGCATGGTTGCGCCTATCGGCAGTCCGCCGGCAAGCCCCTTTGCCGTGGAGACAATGTCGGGGGTTATGCCGTAGTGCATATATGCATACAGCCTGCCGCTCCTGCCGTTGCCCGTCTGCACCTCGTCTGCTATCAGAAGAAGATTTTCTTTCTCGGCTATGTCCGCCATTGCCTGTACAAAATCCGGCTCGAGCGGCATCACTCCGCCCTCGCCCTGGACAAGCTCAAACATTATCGCCGCGCATTTGTGCTCCGATACTTTTTTTTGCAAATCGTCAATGCTGTTTGCCTCGGCATAGTCAAACCCATCTGTCAACGGCAAAAAGTTTTTGTGGAATCCGTCCTGCCCCGTTGCGGCGAGGGTGGTTATCGTCCTGCCGTGAAAGCTGTTTTTCAGCGTGATTATTGTGTTGTAATTCGCGCCCTTGGTCTGCGCCGCCCATTCGCGCGCCGCTTTAATCGCACATTCGTTTGCCTCTGCACCCGAGTTGGAGAAGAACACCTTCTTCATGCCTGTCCTCTCGCAGAGCATCTGCGCAAGCTTTGCGCACGGTGCGTTGTAGTAGAGGTTGGATGTGTGCGCGAATTTGTTTATCTGCTCCGTGACGGCGGCAATCCATTCTTCGTCCGCGTGACCGAAGCTGTTTACCGCTATACCCGAGCCGAGGTCTATGTATTCCTTGCCGTCGGCGTCATATACCAGTTCGCCCTTGCCGCGCACTATCTCTATCGGAAACCTTGAGTAGGTATGAGCGATGTATTCGCTATCGAGCTGTTTTGTGTCCATAATATCGACCTCCTTTACTTAACGAACATAGTGCCGATACCCTCGTCTGTGAGGGTCTCTATCAGTATGGCGTGTTTTATGGTGCCGTCTATTACGAACACCTTGCGCACACCCCAGTTTATCGCATTTACGCAGCACTCCACTTTCGGTATCATGCCGCCGGCTATTACGCCGTCCTCGGTGAGCTGCTGTGCCTGTGCCACGGTAAGCTTGGATATAAGCGAAGTCGGTTCGTCCTTGTCGCGCAGTATTCCGCTGATGTTCGTCATGGATATCAGGCTCTCAGCGCCGAGCATACCGGCGATTTTTGCAGCGGCGGTGTCGGCGTTTACATTGTACACATTGCCTTCGTTATCACAGCCGACTGTCGATATCACGGGGATGTAGTTTTTTTCGAGTAAGTCGAGTATCGGCTGCGGATTGATTTTTGTTATCTCGCCCACATAGCCGAGACGCGGGTCAAGCTGTTTTGCCTCGATGAGGTGACCGTCTGCGCCGCAGAGTCCCATTGCCGTGCCGCCTTTGTTTTGCAGCAGATTTACGAGCTTTTTGTTTATCTTGCCGGCGAGCACCATTTGAACCACATCCGCAGTTTCCTTGTCCGTTACGCGCAGACCGTCCACAAACTCGGTCTTTTTGCCGAGACGCGCCAGCATATCGGTTATCTCGGGGCCGCCGCCGTGCACCAGTACAACTTTTATGCCGATGAGCGACATAAGCACGATATCGCCCATGACGGATTTTGTTAAGGTTTCGTCCGTCATTGCGTTGCCGCCGTATTTTACGACGACAATTTTGTTATAGTATTTTTGTATGTAGGGCAGGGCGTGCACAAGCACACTTGCCCGCTGAGCATTTGAAAGTTCCATGATCATTGTCTCCTGTCGGTTTGATATTGGTTGTGCGGCACGCATATAGTTATGTACCGTCTGCATTTGCGGAAATTTGCGTATCGGCTCGGTATGGTCGTCCGTCGTTTGAATATTTTTTATGTTGTATGAGAGTGCAAAAAGGTGCGCATTAGGTGCATCTTTTTGGCGCTCTCATCAGGTGCGGTAGTCGCCGTTTATCCTAACATAATCGTATGTCAGGTCGCATCCCCATGCCTTGGAGCACGCCTCCCCCGAATTAAGCTCTATCATAATATTTATCTCGTCGCAAAGGAGTATTTCTTTTGCCTTTTCCTCCGAAAAATCAACTCCGGCGCCGTTTTTGCAAACCGCAATTTCGCCTGCTGCGGATTTGAACGACACGTCAATCTTGTCCACATCGACAGCCGCGCCGCTGTATCCTATGGCGCAGAGCACCCTGCCCCAGTTTGCGTCAGAGCCGAACATTGCCGCCTTGACGAGTGATGAGCAGATGACCGACTTAGCAACAGTCTTGGCACACACAAGGTCGTTTGCGCCCGTCACCACACATTCCAGCAGCTTGGACGCGCCCTCGCCGTCGCCGGCTATGCATCTGCACAGGTGGGTGCATACCGTGTTGAACGCTTTCATAAATTCATTGAAATCTTCGCCGTCCGCCTCTATCGGAGCGTTGCCTGCCATGCCGTTTGCCATAATGCTCACCATGTCGTTTGTCGAGGTGTCGCCGTCTATGCTCACCATGTTGAAGGTGTCCGCAATGTCCGTGCTCACAGCCTTTTGCAGCATTGACGGGCTTATGGCGCAGTCTGTGGTTATGAACACAAGCATGGTCGCCATGTTGGGGTGAATCATGCCCGAGCCCTTTGCTATGCCGCCCATGGTGCAGGTCACTCCGCCTATGTCAAATGTCACGGCGATTTCTTTCTTCTTTGTGTCGGTGGTCATTATCGCCTCCGCGGCATATTCGCTGTGGTCGCCCAGACCGTCCGCCAAGGCGTCCATGCCGCTTGCAATAGGCGTTATGTCAAGCGGCTGACCGATAACTCCCGTCGAAGCCACTATGATGTCGTCGCTGCTTATGCCGAGTTTTGCCGCGGTGAGCGCGCTCATTCTGTCGGCAATCTCCACTCCGTTTGCATTGCAGGTGTTGGCGTTGCCGCTGTTGCATATCATCGCCTGTGCATAGCCGTCGGCTATGTGCTTTCTCGTCACCTTTATGGGGGCACCGTACACAAGGTTGGTTGTATAAACCGCCGCCGCTGCGGCTCTGCATTCGCTCACTATGAGTGCCAGGTCTCTCTTCTCTCTGTTTTTGCGGATGCCACAGTGCACTCCGTTTGCCTTGAATCCCTTTGCGGCGCACACGCCGCCCGATATGGTTTTTATCATTGTCTGTCGCTCCCTATATATTAAGTCCTTTTGTTTTTTCATTTCCCGTTACTATGTTCATGCACTCAATTGCCGCGCCTGACGCACCCTTGCCCAGGTTGTCGTATCTCGCCGTCAGCAGTATTCTCTCACCGTTGCCAAAGACGGATATCTCCATGCTGTCCTTGCCGGAGAGGGTATTTGCGGCTAAGAATCCGCTCTCGTCGCTGTCCGGTGCATATTTCACTATGTTGCCGCGGTATTTTTCGACGTATGCTTTTTTGATGTCGTCCGCTGTGAAACCGCTGTTAAGCTGAGCTGCAAACAGCGGCACGGTGACTTCCATTCCGCTGTAATATGACGCCACAATGGGCGAGAACATCGGTGCGGTGTCAATGCCCGTTATTGCTTTCATCTCTTTCAGGTGCTTGTGGTTCTGCGCTATGCCATACTGCCTCGGTGAGCCGAGCAGAACGCTTCTGCCGTCTGCCTCATACTCTGCAATCATCTTTTTGCCGCCGCCGCTGTATCCGGTGAGCGAGTGACAGGTGAGCAATGCGTCTTTCGGCAGAATGCCGCTCTCAACCAACGGATACACCAGCGCTATGAAACCGCTTGCATGACAGCCCGGCACGGCTATGCGTTTTGACGAGCGGATTTTTGCCTCGTGCTCCGCCGACAGCTCGGGAAAACCGTATGCCCAGTCGGGCTCTGTCCTGTGCGCGGTCGAGGTGTCGATAATCACCGCGCTGCCGCCCTTTGCCAGGGCGGCGGTTTCGCGCGCCGCGTCGTCGGGCAGACACAGGAATGCCACATCACATTTTTTCAGCATATCGGCTTTTGCCGACGGGTCCTTGCGCAGACTGTCGTCTATCGCCAACAGCTCAATGTCGGGTCTTGCCTCCAGTCTGTCTCTTATGCGCAGCCCCGTTGTGCCCGAACTGCCGTCTATAAATACCCTTGTCATGTTAATCCCCCTTGTCTGCCGTGCATAAATTTTTGTTGAGTGCTTATTTTATACCGTATATTATACAACTATATTTAATAAAAATCAAGAGGTCAATTCAATATTATAGATGTTGCATACAGTTTTGAACTCTGATACACGCCGTTTTGTCCTATTTTATGCATTGGTTGCATAAATAATTGCATAAAAATCGCATTTATGCAATATTGAAATAACAGCATAATCAAAAAGAGCGCATTGCGGGCAGAAATAGTATGCACTTTCTACAAATTTATGCACGGTGATTGACAAAATGGATATTTGGTGATATAATCGTGCCATGGAATGATAGAGGCGCATTGTGCTATCAGTACCTACTGTGCGGCGATGGGCGTACCTGTTGTCGGAAGCTTTGGCAGAGCGTTGCGGTATGGAAAGGAGCAGATGCCGAAGGCGGCCTATGCACGGGGCTGTCCTGGCAGTACAAAATAAGATTTGTCCTGCTGTCGCTTTTTATGCGGAGAGCTATCTTGTCACATTGGATATTAGTCTACATGGGAGATAGCCGCGCGGCTGTCTCCTTTTTTGACGGTGCGCTGCGGAAAAAATAATACGGATTGGAGAATGTTTAATATGAAAAACACTGTATTTACGGGAGCCGCAACGGCGATTGTCACGCCGCTTTGCGAAAACGGAGTTGATTATGAGAGCTTCGGCAGACTCATTGACTGGCAGCTTGCCGAGGACATAAACGCCATAGTTGCCTGCGGAACCACGGGCGAGGGCTCCACGCTTACCGACGCGGAGCACAAAGAGGCGATAGAGTTTGTTGTCAACAGAGTAAACGGCAGAGTGCCCGTTATTGCCGGCACGGGCAGCAACGACACCGCGTATGCGGTAGAGCTGACCAAATTTGCCTGTCGCGCCGGGGCGGATGCCATGCTGGTGGTTACGCCTTATTACAACAAGGCAACCCAGGGCGGATTGGAGACAATGTTTAACGTAATTGCGGACGCGAGCGACAAACCTATCATATTATATAATGTACCATCAAGAACCGGAGTTAACATTGCGCCGCAGACCTGCGCGCGCTTGGCGGAGCACCCCAACATCTGCGGCATAAAGGAAGCGAGCGGCAACATCTCGCAGATTGCCGAGATTGCGTCATTGGTTGACGGAAAGATGGATATATACTCGGGCAACGACGATCAGATAGTGCCGATTATGGCGCTCGGCGGCAAGGGAGTTATCTCTGTGCTGTCGAATGTGATGCCGCGCGGGACGGTTGAAATATGCGACAGATTTTTCTCGGGAGACGTGTCCGGCAGCCTGGAGCTTCAGCTTAAGTATCTGCCGCTGATAAAGGCGCTTTTCTCCGAGGTTAATCCTATTCCGGTAAAGGCGGCTATGTCTGCCATGGGCTACGGCGAGGATTACCTCAGACTGCCGCTTACCCCCATGGAGGAGGCGCACAGGAGGGTACTTTTTGCGGAGATGAAAAAACAGGGAATTGACATAAAGGAGAATTAAGCAATGGATGTAAAGGTGATAAAATTCGGCGGCAGCTCACTCGCCGATTCAACTCAGTTTAAGAAGGTTTCCGAGATTGTTAAGGCGGACGATACGAGGCGCTATGTTGTGGCGTCGGCGCCGGGCAAGCGAAACGGGGACGATATCAAGGTTACCGATATGCTCTATGAGTGCTACAAGCTTGTGCGCGAAAAAAAGAGCATTGACGAGATGTTCGGCAGAATAGAGGTCAGGTATAATCAGATAATATCCGACCTGAGGCTGAATTTTTCACTTTCGTCCGAGTTTGAGCGCATAAAGATGGCGATTGAGCATCACGCCGGCAGAGACTACATCGCAAGCCGCGGAGAGTATCTCAACGCCATGATTCTGGCAAATTACCTCGGCTATGATTTTGTGGATGCCGAGTCCGGCATATTCTTTGATGACGCCGGAAATCTCGATTCGGCAAAGACCTACGAGACCCTGGACGAAATCCTGTCGCAGCATGAGAGGGCGGTTATCCCGGGATTCTACGGATCAATGCCCAACGGAACAATAAAGACTTTTTCGCGCGGCGGCTCCGACATAACGGGCTCCATAGTTGCGCGCGCGGTGTGCGCGTCCATCTATGAAAACTGGACAGATGTGTCGGGCATGCTGATGGCGGATCCGCGCTGTGTGGATAACCCGAAAGTGATTGAGACCATCACATACAAGGAACTGCGCGAGCTTTCGTATATGGGTGCGACGGTAATGCATGAGGACGCGATTTTCCCCGTGCGCGAGGCGTGCATACCGATTAACATCAGGAACACAAATATTCCAACTGACAAGGGGACGATGATTGTGCCGTCAACTGACGAAATCAACGGTGTTATAACCGGCGTTGCAGGCAAGGTCGGTTTTTCCACCATCTCGATAGAAAAAGACATGATGAACGCGGAGCTCGGCGTCGGCAGGAGAGTTCTCGAGGTGCTCGAAAAGCACAAGGTTTCCTTTGAACACTTCCCGTCCGGCATCGACACAATGACGGTCGTTGTGGCAACGGAGCAGATAGACAAAATCCGCGACGAAATCACTGCCGATTTGTTCAAGTCGGTTCACGCGGACAGCGTTATGATAGAGGACGGCCTTGCGCTCATTGCCATTGTCGGCAGAGGCATGGTAAAGGCAAAGGGCACTGCGGCAAAGGTGTTCTCGGCAATATCCGAGGCAGGCATAAACATCCGTATGATAGACCAGGGCTCAAGCGAGCTCAACATCATCATCGGCGTGGACGAGGGCGACTATGAGGCGGCTCTCAACGCCATATACAAGGAATTTGACAATTAACAAGTGAGGTGCGGCTATGATTTGCGATAACATTTCCGAGGTTGGCGGCAGATTACGCTTTGCGGATCAGGATGTCACCGCTTTGGCTAAGAGATACGGCACTCCGCTGTATCTTATGGACGAGAACAGGATAAGGCACAATTGCAGAATATACAAGGACGCCATGGCGGCGGCTTTCGGCGATAACGCTCTGCCGCTGTATGCAAGCAAGGCGGCGTCGTTTAAACGGATATACGGTATTGTGTCCGAAGAGGGCATGGGGATAGATGTTGTGTCGTCCGGCGAGATTTTCACCGCGGTTTCGGCAGGGGTCAGCCTTGAGAATGCTTATTTCCACAGCAACAACAAGACTGATGAGGACATTGCCTTTGCCATGGAGCACGGTATAGGATATTTCGTGGCGGACAATGAGGAGGAGATAGACGCCGTGGAGAAATGCGCGGCGCGCCTGGGCAGACGGCAGAGGGTGCTGCTGCGCATCACCCCGGGCATAGACACCCACACCTACGAGGCGGTCAACACGGGCAAGGTGGATTCAAAATTCGGCTCTGCCATAGCCACGGGTCAGGCGCGTGAGATTGTGCGCCACACCCTGGGCAAGGAGCACATAGAGCTGTGCGGATTTCACTGCCACATAGGCTCTCAGGTGTTCGATTCCGACACATTTCTGCGCGGATCGGACATCATGCTCGACTTTATTGCCGACATGAAAAAGGAGTTCGGTTACAGCGCGGCTCAGCTTAATCTCGGCGGCGGCTACGGCGTGAGGTATGTTGAGGACGACCCCGTGATAGACATTGCGGAGAACATTGCCTCGGTGGCGTGCTGCATTAAGGAAAAATGCGCGTCTTTGGGCATATCCGTACCCAAGATTCTCATGGAGCCGGGCAGGAGCATAGTTGCCGATGCCGGCATGACGGTGTACACCGTCGGCACGGTGAAGAAGATTCCCGAATACAAGAACTATGTGTCCGTGGACGGCGGCATGACGGATAACCCGAGATATGCGCTTTACGGCTCGGTTTACACCGTATTCCTTGCTAACCGCATGGATGAGGAGCGCAGCTTTGAGTGCTCTGTGGTGGGCAGGTGCTGCGAGAGCGGCGACATCATTGCCGAGCACGTCTTAATGCCCGAGCCGGTGCGCGGCGACACGGTGGCTGTATGCACAACGGGCGCTTACAACTATTCCATGGCGTCCAACTACAACAGGATTCCGCGTCCGCCGATTGTGATGCTCTCCGGAGGCGAGAGCTATGTTGCCGTTAGGCGCGAGACCTTGCATGACATTGTGAATAATGATTTGTAATAAAATCGCCTAAGCGTTGCACAGCGCTTAGGCGATTTTTTCAGTGATTGCGTACCGGCGAGGGTTGTAAAATAGAGTTCCGCCTTGGCTCGTGACATACGTTATGTGTCTGCTCGGCACGCAGCCGCTATGGCGCTCGCTGACACACAACGTATGTCGCTCGCCCCCCTGTGCGGAATCCGCGTTTTGCGGTAGGGGTCGATACCCGCATCGACCCGAATTTACTCACCGTTTATCGCAAAATTCCGTATTTCAATTTGACTCTCTCTAATTTTTCTGTCATCGGCTCGTATATGAACCAAAGGAAAAACGCACTCGCCGCGGCGTGTATCAAATCAAACGGCGCACCCATGGCGACCGCCGAGACCACCGCGCCCCACGTAGGCTGCGGCGTCATCATAAGCACGGACGCAATGTTCATTATGCCGCCGTATATCACAAATGCTGCGGCAAATCCGAATGCCGCGACAACCGTCCTCCTGCGCGGAAGCAATCTGCGCCGAAACATAATTCCGGCGATGAAGCCCACCGCGCCGAAAGCAAACATCTGCCACGGCGTCCATGGCCCCTGACCGAAAAAGAAATTTGACACAAACGCCGTCACTGCGCCGATAAGGAAGCCGACCTCGCCGCCGAAGCAGATTGCCGACACAACCACGATTGCAATTACCGGCTTGAACTCCGGCAGCATATAAAACGCCGCCCTGCCTGCCACGCCGAGGGCGCATAGCACGCTGATTATCACAATCTCCCTTGCGTGCGATTCTCTGCGCGTCCTGCTCTCAAAGCTTATGCACAGCGGCACAAGAATTTCCAGGATAATCAGAAGACTGATGAAATAATACTTCCTGTCGCCGAGGCGGTATATGCCGAAAAGTATAGTCAGCGGCACTGCTATGAGTGCGGCAATTGCCGATACAACGGCGCTCCCTGCGCTTGATTTTCGGCTGGGTTCGCCCCCCGGCGCGGCTTGGCGGCAGATGTTTGTCGTTTGCGTTTTTTTGTCCGCCATCGCAGTCTCGCCGCCGTTATTTGTATTGTCCGCTGACGGCGGCTGCGCGCCGTCCGAGCCCCCTGCCGCGGCGATGATGTCGTCCGCCGATATTGCCTTCGGCAGCAGCTCTCTTGCCATGCGGTTGGCGCTTGTGGTATAAAAATTGTTGCCGCCGAAAAACTGTCTCGGCGTGCCGACGGAGGTTACCGCGCCGTCAAAGAACATGGCGCAGCGGTCGGACACAAGTGCGCAAAACTCTATGTCGTGCGATACCATGAGGATTGCCGCGCCGCGCGATTTCAGCTCCCTCAGTATCTGCGCAAGGCTGCGCTTAAAGTGCGCGTCCAAGCCCTTGGTGGGTTCGTCCAGAATCAAAATCTGCGGATTTTTCAGCAGAATCATTGCCAGCGCCGCCCTCTGCTGTTCACCGCCCGACAGGTCATACGGATGACTGTCCAGCAGATTATCTATGCGGCAGTCTGCCGCCGCACTGCGGACAAGCTCGCTGCGCTCCGCGTCCGTCAGATTTTTGTCCGTCAGGTTCATCATGTCGAGCCAAACCGTCTTTTTTGCAAACAGAAACTGCGGATTCTGCGGCATAACGCCCAGAAGTCCGTCATACAGATTTGTCTGTTCATCGATTTTTTTGCCGTTTATGAGCACCTTTCCCCTCTGGGGTCGGTTAAGTCCTGCCGCAAGCGACACGGCGGTCGATTTTCCCGTGCCGTTGCCGCCGACTATCGAGAAAATCTCGCCCTTGTTCACCGTGAGGTTCAGTCCCTTTATCACATCATCGGCGCTTTTTTCATATCTGAAGTACGCGTCCTTTATCTCAATTGCCGCTTTCCCGTGCTGCGGCGGCTCGCCGTCCCTCGGCACAAGCGCGGGGTCGAGTGTTTTTGTCTTAACGTATTCGTTAAGGAAATCTCTGCCCTCGCGCACGGTGAGGGGATATTCTCCATCGCCGTCCAGCGCGCCGAAAACGCGCATGGGCGTCGGCAGGGCAAAAAACATATCGTCGTTGTTCTCCCCGAGTATCTTGCCTATGGTGCGCGGCGTGTTTTCGGCGGTTATTCTGCCGCCGTCCATCACAACCACGCGGTCGGACATTGCAAAAGCGTCCTCCAATCGGTGCTCGCTGAGAATTACCGTAGTGCCCAGTTCCTCGTTTATGCGGTGCACCGTTTGCAGAAAATCCTGTGCCGCTATGGGGTCGAGCTGACTTGTCGGCTCGTCCAGTATGAGCACGCTCGGCTGCATAACCATCACCGCGGCAAGGTTCAGCAGCTGTTTTTGTCCGCCGGACAGCTCGCTTGTCTTTTTGCGAAACCAATTTTGTATGTCGAAGAATGACGCCATCTCGGACACTCGGGTGCGTATCCGCTCATTCGGCAGTCCGAGGCTTTCAAGACCGAATGCCAGCTCGTGCCACACCTTGTCCGTGACGATTTGATTATCGGGATTCTGCATGACAAATCCTATATCCGCGGCAAGGGTGCGCGCGTCAATGTCATCTGTCCGTCTGCCGTCATAGAGCACCGATCCGCTCACCGTGCCGCAGGGCGCGGCGGTCGGTTTCAGCAGGCGCAGCAGGGTTGTTTTGCCGCAGCCGGATTTGCCGCAAACGGTGACGAATTCTCCGCGGTTTATTGAAAGATTTATATTCTCTATTGCCCACCGCCGCTCCTCGGGGTATGCAAAGCTCAAGTTTTCGATTTTATAGATTTCCATTTCATCACTTCCGAAATTTCTGTTATAACCGGCAGAGATAGCAGCGCAAAGTATGCCGCAAACACCGATATGCCGTAAGCGGAGATTTCCGCCGTACTCACGGACGGAAAGTAGGCGGAGCGCATTGCGCCGCGCGCCGTGCCGATGACGACATATGCCGCCTCGCCGAGCGTGAAAGCAAGCGCCGCCGCATCTCTCTTTGAAAATTTGTATATGGAATACGCCGTTCTGCCGTGCAATCCGTAACCGCGGTCACGCATGGAATCCGCCGTGTCGGCGGAGTTCTCCAGACTGAGCGTAATCATGACGGACAGCACCGAGAGCGCGCTGCGCGCACGTGAGACAACGCTGCCGCGCGTCATATCTCTGCCGACGCATTTCTGCGCGCGTGCTACCTCTGTGAATTGCTCCGCAAACCGAGGTACAAAGCGGAGCGTCATGGAGAGCAGCAGTGAAAGTGACGGCAGTATTCTGCCGAAAAGATAGACTAATTTGTCACTTGTGATAATATCCGTGAGACAACCGAAGAACAGCATCACGCTTGCAAGCATTGCCGCCGCAGCGAGTCCGTAGCAGACGGATTCAAGCGTGAGCGGATTGCCGCTCGGCAGATATGTGATTACGGTAACTCCGGCATGGCTGAATGCAGGGTTGATAATTGCCGCAAGCATGGCGGTCGGCGCTATGACGGCAAGGCTCTTTTTCAGCCGCCGCGCGCCGCGCAGAACCGCAGAGCAGCCAATCGCCGTGCAGAGCGATATGCCGAGCGCCGCCGGATGCATATATATGCAAGAAAAAATTATCGCAAAGGTGAAGTACGCAAAGCTGACGAGAGGGTGATATCTGCCGAATTCATTCATTTGCCGCACCGTTCCTTGCCGAGTAACCGCCGCCGACATCCTTGCCGAGGTCGCAGGTGTACACCCATTCTATCCTGTCGCCGTCCTTCACCTGATAGCGCGAACACCCGTAGTTGGGAAACCACCCGTTCACGCGGTACATCCAGCCGGACAGCTCGCCGCAGTCGAATTCATACAGATTGCCTATACCCTCTATGTAGGCGCTGTTGTACACCGGAGTATTCACAAACTCCAGGTGGATTTTGTTTCGTTTCATCTCGCGCAGGAGCACATTAAAAACGCTCTCCCCCTCATGGAACACAACCGTCTGCTCGGGCAGAATCACGCCGTCCGTCGGGATTACGCTCTCTTTGCCGCTCTCTTTGCCCACGGCGGTGTCGCACCGCACCGACAGAGTACAGGTCAGCTCGGTTTCGGTTATCTGCGCCTGCTGCGGCTCGGCAGGGGTCGGCTTGCCGACGGGCACAGGCTCGGTTTTGTGTTCGTCCGTGCCTGTTTTTTCGTCAATATTCATGCCGTTTTCTTTGGAGTATTCTTCATTTGCGGCGCTGCTTTGCCGTGCCTGTTCCTCCGCGGCGGCGTCGGGTGCTGCCGCCCCGTCCGCCAAAGTCTCAGCGTTATCTTCAGCGGCGTTTTCGCCGTTTTCGGTTACTGTTTCGGATGAGGATTGCGCTATCGGCGCACCGCTGTCCGCGGTATCATCGGGTGTCACGCCGCCGCAGAAATATGCCGCCGCAAGCGCAGCGGCTATTATGACGGCGGCAATGATTGCCGTGCGGTGGGTTTTGATATATTTCATGGTTTGGTACTCCTTTTTCGGAACAGGTGTGAACCGTTCCCTGTGTATACAAACGAAATTAACATAAAATTTGTGCCGTCTGTGTATGTATTTTTTATTATTGACTCCTCGGACGGCAGTGCAGTAGCACTGAACTCGTCGTCTGAGAATAAAAAACACAATATATACCCCGAGACAATGTACAAGTGCACAATACAATTATTTATTATTCAATGTGTTATATATCATCTGCGCCACTTCGTATCTTTTAATCGCGTCCTGCGGCCGTATGTTCATCTCGCTGCGGTCGCATATGCCGGCAGAATAGCAGAATGCCACGCTCTCTCCCGCCCAGCCGGACACGGCTGTGTAATCGTCAAACTCCGCAAGAATGCCGCGCACCGCCTCATCATTCAGCGTGTTTTCCATGCCGAGCAGCCGCGCGGCTCTGCACATCATTGCCGCCGCCTGTTCTACGGTTACGGTGCCGTCGGGGTCAAACTCCGCGTCGGACACTCCGTTTATTATGCCGGCCTTGTGCGCCGCGCCCACATAGCCGAAATGCCAGTCGCCGGGGGCAACGTCCGCAAAAGCCGTCTCCGTGCCGAGCGGCAGGGAGAGCGCCCTCACTGTTATCGCCGCAAACTCCGCCCTCGTCATGGTGTCATCGGGGGCAAAGCTGTCGTCCGTCATTCCGTTGATGATTCCCCTGCGCGCCAGATCCTCTATCGCCGCCTGAGCCTTGTGTCCGTTTATGTCGGCAAAGGTTCTGTCGGGATATTTTATCTGCGGCAGATTTGCCGCGCCCTCTTGCACGGGCGCATTTTCTGCCGCCGCATCGCTCATGTCAAACAGGGCGGTTTTGCCGCTTTTCAGCCTGTCCGCCGCAACAAGAGCATAACAGCACTGCTCCGTTGCCATAAGGTCTGAGACGTCCGTGTGCGAAAAGCTGCCGTCCGCATTTTTGAATGAATTTATGCTGTCAACCACGGTTTTGCCGCCCTTTACAAATCGCGAATCTTCATAAGATATGCCGAGAGCCGACAGTGCCGTGAGCACCTGCGCCGCACTCTCCGATGTTTCAACTCCGTAAGCGGTGTAGCCGCCGTCCGCGCACTGCGCCTGTGACAGAAAGAGCAGCGCACCGTCAACAGCGGATTGCACCTCGGGTTTTGCGCGGTGCTTTGCCAGGGCGCAGAGCGCCATTGCGGTGATGTCCGCGTCGGATTCCGCCGTGGTTTCGGTGAGCGCCCAGCCGCCGTCCGCGTTTTGGCGGCTGAGTATGTGCTCTGTGTAGGCGTTTTTTATCTCGTCCGTGCCGAAATTTCCGCAATCAAGGGCAATCAGCGCCCATATTGCGCCGTTTATGCCCTGCCAAACCGTCTTGTCAAAGTCAAGCAGGGGCGCGGTGAGGTCATAGCCGCAGATGTTTCCCGCGTCCTTGCCTATGGCAGTGAGCGCAAGGATTACGCGTGAATACTCGGTGTATTTTTTTGTGTGCAGAACTCCGTCTTTCTCTCGTACATATGACTGCACGTTGGCATAGTATTTTTGAAAATAGCCGTCGCTTGTGTCCGCGCCGCCGCGCGCCAGGGCAATGACCGTCCATTCGCCGCCGACTGATGCGACGGTCGGCTCGGCAACGGTTTTGGTGAGGTATGCCGCGGTGTCGGCGGCAGGGTGTGCCGCTGCGGCGGTCAGGGTGATTATTATTGCTATGGTTACAGAAAGAATTTTTTTCATTTGTCTTTTCTCCTTTACGACATTATATCATACATCACTGCCCGAATCAATCAATAAAACAAACAAAAACTTGCAAAAAGCAAGTCTGCTTAAAAATTGCACATAAATACTCCGGCACAAAATATAATTTTGTTATGGTTTTACATTGACATTTTATAGTTTTGAGTATAAAATATGTAGCATACGACATATTATTTGCGAGGTGAGTTAAAATGCAGGCGGCTGAATTGATGGATAGATTTATCCGCTCATCAAAACGGATGAAAAAATGTTCGGCGCAGGCAATGTCAAAAATCGACCTTACATTCGGACAGGTGGAGATTTTGCATTATTTGTTTGACAACATGGACAGAAAGGTGACCCAAAAGGACATTGAGACAGAATTCGGGCTGAGCCATGCCACGATAAACGGCTTTGTGCAGCGGCTCGAGGGCAAGGGACTTCTTATGACGCGGCAGGACACCGCCGACAAACGCTTCAAGGTGGTGGAACCGACGGAATTTCTCTGCGGCTACTATCTCAAAGCGCGCGCCCATGTGGACAGTTTTGTGCAGACCCTCAACGAAAAGATGACATCATGCGAGCAGCAGACGCTTGCAGACTTGCTTGAGAAATTCGACAATATATGTGTGGACTATGTAAACAAAGTTATGGAGGAAGAAAATGAATAAAACAGCTAAGAAAGCCGTATCGGCATTTCTGTGTGCGGCAACAGTCTTTGCCTCGGCTGCGGCATATGCCGACGGCAGCGAGACATACACCTTTACTCTGGAGCAGGCGATAAACACTGCCATGACGGATAACCCTCAGCTTGAGGCGTGCGACGCGGAGCAGAAAAGCAACCGGTACAATCTGAGCGCGGCGATAAATACAAAAAGCGACTACAAAAGAATGAAAGTGTATGCGTCGAGCTACGATACCATGTACATAAAAGAGGGCTACTATGTGGATATGTACAAAAAACTCATGGAGCTGAACACCAAAAAACGCGAACAGATAAGCTCGTCCGTGGCATATGACGTCACGCAGAGCTACTATCAGTACAAGATAGCGAATTCGCTGTGCGACGCGGCGCAAAAGGCATACAACCTGGCGCAGGAGAATTTTGAAAACGTGAACAAGCGTTTTGAACTCGGCATGATTGCGCAGCTCGACCTTGACAACGCTTCGCTGAGCGTGAGCAGCTGCGAGAGCACCCTGCGTGATTATGAACGCCAACGCGGCATAGCGAGGGAGAACCTCAAAATCAAGCTCGGGCTTGACGGCAAGGACTGCGATTTTGTACTGACGGACAGCATAGACTGCGAAGAATTCACGGCGGACATAGATTCCGACATAGCCAAAGCTATGGACACGCGGTACGATGTGGCGTCGCTCAAGGCAAACTATGAGCTTGCGCAGAAGTATTTTGACTACACCAAGCCGCTCACCGCAAGCAGCGCAAAGTACCAGACGGCATACAGCGACCTGGTATCGAAAGAATACAGCTACACCAACAACAAAAAGCTGATTGCCCTGTCGGTGCGCAGCACTTACAACAGTGTGCTCGCCGCGGCGGATTCGCTGGACAACGCGGAGCGCAGCGCCGACATAACCAAGCGCACATACGATATAAACAAGGTGAAATTCGACAACGGCATGATAACCAACAGCGACCTGACAACATCTCTGAACAATTATCTCAGCGCGCAGATAAAGCTTGAAAATGCCAAGCTGACATATAAGCTGGCATACGAAAAATACGGGTATGAAATTTCAATAGGCTTGCAGCAGTAAGGGAGGACAAGATGAATATTAAAAAAATTTCGGCAGTGCTCATGGCGGCGGTTGTTGCTCTGACGGCATCTGCCTGCGGCAAAAAGGACAAAGACGAAGTACAGGAACAGTCGGACGCAACAAATGTCACGGTGTATGAAGTCGGCATGGGCGACATAAACGCCACAGCGTCATACACCGGCGAGATAACCGCGGCGGAGAGCACCGTGGTGTCCGGCAAGGTGTCCGGCGAGGCAAAGTCGGTCAATGTGAAAGAGGGCGATTTTGTAAAGGCAGGATCTGTGCTCATGACCATAGACACAACTTCGTATCAGCTGGCGTACAACCAGGCACTGGCGGCATACAACAGCGCACTCTCGGCAAAGAAAAGCGCCGAGGCGTCAAAACGCAGTGCCGAGGCAGGCTACAACAGCGTGACGGGCGGCAGCAACGCGCAGACTCTCTCCCAGTTGGAGACGGCGCTTAACTCCGCAAAAATAGCTTATGACAACGCGCTCGACAACTACAACAAGCAAAAGACCCTCTATGACATGGGCGCGATAAGCGAGACGGAATTTAACACCTACAAGACGGCATACGAAAACGCACAGCTCAGTCTCAATTCCGCGCAGACCAACTACGACTTGACGAAAAATGTCGTATCGGGCGAGAGCGCGGCAAACGCACAGGCGGCGATAGACGTTGCCGAGGCAGGCATAGGCAGCGCCGTCTCCGGCATAGAGTCGGCAAAAGCGGCGCTTGACATTGCACGCAACAATCTGGATAATTGCAGCGTAAAAGCGCCCATATCAGGATATATATCCTCCAAGAGCATAAGCAAAGGTCAGATGGCAGCTCAAGGAGTAGGGCTTTTTACCATAACCAACACATCCACGGTTGAGGCAAAGATAAATGTGACCGAGGCTGTCATAGAGATGATAGACGTTGGCACGGCGGCAAGCGTGAGCATAAAGAGCGCCGGTATAGATTCCGTGGGCGGCACTGTCACCGCGGTTAATCCCGTCAAGGATGCCGCGACGGGTCTGTTCTCGGTGCGTGTGTCCGTGCCGAATGACGCAGGCGACATAAAAGTCGGAATGATAGCTGACATAGTGCTCGTTACGCAGAGCGGGACGGACACAATCACCGTGCCGACGGCATCACTCCTCCAGAAGGGTGATTCCTACTATGTGTATGTGGCAGAGGGTGACACGGCGGTGCGCCGCGATGTAACCCTGGGCATAACCAACGACGAGACGGCAGAGGTCATCTCGGGTGTAAACCGGGGCGACAAGGTCATCGTCAGCGGCAAGGAATATATTTCCGATAGGAACAATGCAATAAACATCGTGACGGAATAGGAGACAAAATATGAAATTGCATGAAATTTCAGTAAAACGGCCGGTTGCCGTGTCAATGGTAGTGCTCATATTTTTTGTAATAGGCATCTACTCAATGTCTATGCTGTCCATAGAGATGATGCCGGACATGGACATGACATATGCACTGGTGTACACATCGTATTCAAATGTGGGTTCGTCCGAGGTGGAAAACCTTGTGACGAAAAATATAGAGAGCGCCATAAGCTCTGTTTCGGGCGTGGACACGATTCAAAGCCAGTCGTCCGAGGGCAGCTCAATGGTGATGGTGTCGTACCACGCCGGCACGGATATGGACAAAGCCGTGACAGATATGAAGGACAAAATAGAACTCATAAAATCATATCTGCCGGACGGGTGCGACGACCCTATGGTAATGAAACTGGACACATCCATGATGAGCGCCGCCATGATGAGCGTCAGCTACGAGGGCTACGACCTTATTCAGACAAAGCAGTACGTGGAGGATAACCTCAAGAGCAAGCTCGAGGCAGTGGACGGCGTGGCGTCGGTCAACGTAATCGGTGCGCAGGACAGGATTATAGAGATAACCGTTGATCCCGAGAAGATTTACGGTTACAATCTCGATGTATCGTCAATTGTAGGCTCAATATCCGCGCAGAACGTCAATCTGCCGTCGGGCACTACCGAGGGCATGAACAAGAATATGTCGGTGAGAACCCTCGGCAAATTCTCCGAGATTAAGGATATAGAAAATGTGCCGATAAACACCCCAATGGGTCAGGTGCTCTATCTCAAAGATGTGGCGAGAGTGGACGACACATATTCGGACAACTCCACTTACGCAAGGCTCAACGGCGAAAACTCGCTGTCGATTACCATAAGTGCGGAGTCGGACGCAAACACGGTGGACGTGGTAAACGGCGTCACAAAGGCGCTTGACGACTTAAACGCCGCCAACCCGAAATTTAAGTACAACATGACGATGGAGCAGGCAAGCTACATAGAGGATTCCATAAACTCCGTGGCAAGCAACGCCGTGGCGGGCGCGCTGCTCGCGATTATCGTGCTGCTGCTGTTCCTGGGCAATGTCAAAACCTCTCTTGTAATCGGCATATCCATGCCGATATCGGTTGTGACGACGTTTATAGGAATGTATTTCTCGGGCATGACGCTCAATGTGGTGTCGCTCGGCGGATTGGCGCTCGGCGTCGGTATGCTGGTTGACAACGCGGTTGTGGTTATAGAGAACATCTACCGCCGCAAAACAAGCCTGGGCGAGGACGCGCGCACCTCGGCAATGAGCGGTGCGGGCGAGGTTGTCGGCGCGGTGGTCGCTTCGGTGCTCACCACCTGCATTGTGTATGTGCCGATACTCTTTATAGACAACATGATGGCGATTATGTTTAAGCAGCTGGCGTTTGCAATCATCTTCTCGCAGTGTGCTTCGCTGCTCACCACATTCCTCATCATACCGATGTTCACATCAAAGATAACGGACGGCGACAAGCGCAACGATAAGCTCGCATTTGTGCTTGTGCCTTTTGAGAAACTGCTCGGCCGTATGTATGCGCTCTACAAGCGTACCCTTGCGGTGCTGCTGCGCAACACGCGCAAGACGGTGCTCGGCGTCATGGCGCTGTTTGTGGTGTCGCTAATAGTTTTGGGTCAGCTCGGCATGATAATCATGCCAAGCAGTGACGAGGGCACAATCTCCGTCAGTGTTACGCTGCCGCAGGGGACAAAGCTTGAGGACACGGATGCCATGTCGAAAAAGGTGGAGGACATCATTGCACAAGACAGTGATGTGAACACCATATTCTCAAGCGTGGGTTCGGAGGGTGCAACCTCGGCGATAATGGGCGCCGGAGTGAACACCTCCACAATCACCGTGACCTTGAACGATAAGCGCAAAAAGAGCACGGACGACGTGTGCCAGGATATCCGCGATATGCTCAAAAACATTTCGGGTGCGGAAATCGCCGTGTCGGCTTCAAGCACGGGCATGAGCAGCATGGCGTCAAACGAGGTTCAGTTCCGTTTCAGCGGAAACGACGATGAACAGCTCGAGAGCTTTATTGACAATGCCGAAAAGCTGCTCTCGACGGTTGACGGCGTATCCGAGACGGACACGTCGCTATCCGATACCAAATCCGAGGTGCGCGTCCGCATGGATTCCGGCAGGGCGGCTATGTACGGCTTCAACACCGCGTCGGTATCGAATCTTATCAAGTATGCATTGGACGGAACCACGGTTTCGCGCTACACCGACAGCGGAAGCGAGTACGATATAAATCTGAAATACCCCGAAAACTATGTCAAGGATTACAATCAGCTAAAAGAGCTGAGGATAAAATCGCCCGCGGGTCAGTGGGTGTCGCTGTCCGACATTGCCGATGTCAGCGTGGAGCAGGGCTACACCACCCTGACGCGCGTTGACCAGAAGAGGGTTATCACCCTCACCGGCAAACTGTACGGCACGGACATGGGCACCGCAAAGGCGGCGTTTGAAAAGAAGCTTCACGAATCGGGCATACCCGAGGGCATCACCATGGACACAGCCGGTTCGTATGATGTCATGATAGATGCCATGAAATCACTGCTTATTGCGATACTTCTCGGCATACTGCTCATGTACATGGTTATGGCGGCACAGTTTGAAAATCTGCTTCAGCCGTTTATCATACTGTTCACGGTGCCGCTGGCAATCATCGGCGTGGTGCTTGCGCTTGCGGTTACGCGCAGCTCGCTCTCGGTTGTGGGGCTCATCGGCATACTCATGCTCATAGGTATCATAGTAAACAACGCAATTGTGCTGATAGATTTTGTTAATACCTCCAAAAAGGAAAACCCCGAAATGGGATTGGACGAGAGGCTCATCAACGCCGGAATCGTGCGCATGAGGCCTATCCTCATGACATCGCTCACATCTATCCTCGGGTTTTTGCCCATGGCGCTTGCAATAGGCGCGAGCGGAGCGGAAATGATGCAGCCGCTTGCGGTTG
>CAJLYL010000022.1 GCA_905210855.1 uncultured Clostridia bacterium | reverse complement strand
CTTGCGGCTTGCCTTATGGTAATGTGCTTCGCAGGATGCGGTCAGCAGGCAACAAACGACGGCGGACAGACTGCCGGAGACAACGTAATCAAAATCGGTGTTTTTGAGCCGACAACCGGCGAAAACGGCGGCGGCGGAGTGCAGGAAGTGCTCGGTATCCGCTATGCAAACTCTCTCAAAAACACAGTTACAATAGGCGGCACGGAATACAAAATCGTGCTTGACGAAGTGGACAACCAGTCCGATAAGACGGCTGCCGTTACGGCTGCGCAGAAGCTCGTGTCCGACGGCGTGAGCGTGGTGCTCGGTTCTTACGGTTCCGGCGTTTCCATAGCAGCAGGCTCAACCTTTGCTTCCGCAAAGATTCCGGCTATCGGTATCTCCTGCACCAATCCCCAGGTTACAAGCGGCAACGAATGGTATTTCAGAACCTGCTTCCTCGATCCTTTCCAGGGCACGGTTATGGCTTCGTATGCTTATGACACCTGCAAGCTCACAAAGGCTGCTGTCATCTGCCAGAACGGCGACGACTATTCAACAGGCCTTGCAAACTACTTTAAACAGGCTTACAAGGGCGATATCGTTTACGACGGCACATATAACACAAACGAATCCGACTTTAACGCGCTGCTCACAGCGGCAAAAGCTGCAAATCCGGATGTTATCTTCTGCCCGTCGTCCATAGCTACGGCAGGACTTATGGTTAAGCAGGCAAGAGACCTCGGCATCACCTGCGACATCATGGCAGGTGACACCTGGGAGAACACTCAGATTATCGATAACGCAGGCGCAGACAATTGCAAGGGCGTGTCTTTCTCCACATTCTTTGATGAGAATGACGCTACCGCTGCGGATTTTGTTAAGGGATTCAAGGAGTACCTTAATTCCGACTCCAAAAACCTTAAGCTCAACGGCGGCAAAGACGGCGTTGCGGCTGTATCCGCACTCGGCTATGACGCGTACAACGCAGCAGTTGCGGCTATCGAGGCTGCCGGCTCAACCGACACCACCGCTATCCGCGACGCACTCACAAAGCTTGACACAACGGGCGTAACGGGCATTATCAAATTTGACGAGAACGGCGACGCTATGAAGGACAAAGCTTACATCAAGACCGTGGAAAACGGCGAATTCAAGTTCATCGGCACACAGAGCACAAACGGTTCTTTCCAGCCGGTTGAGTAATCTGTAAGTTTTTCAATCGAATAATACAAAATTTTCGGCATGGGACTGCCCGGCAAGAAAAAACGCAGTCCCTTGCCTTTGTATTTTATTTTTCACAAAAGGGGGGGTAATCCATGGATGCTTTTCTGCAAAACTGTCTGAACGGCATTTCGATCGGCAGCAGCTACGCACTGATTGCCATCGGCTACACTATGGTTTACGGAATTTTAAGGCTGATCAATTTTGCACACGGCGACATATTCATGATGGCAGGATATTTCATGATTATAGCCATGGTTGACATGGCGCTGCCTTGGTATGTATCGGTCGTGCTTGTTATAGCGGCGACAATTGCTCTTGGCGTGCTCACCGAAAAAATAGCGTATAAACCGCTCCGCAGTGCGCCCAGGATGTCTGTCATGATATCCGCTATCGGTGTTTCGTACTTTTTGCAAAACTTTGCGACATATCTTTTTTCGGCTCTGCCGAAACCGTATCCGACTATCGGATTTTTGAGTGAGAAAATAACAATCGGGAATATGTCCACCTCTCTGGTGACGTTCATCACCCCGATTTTGACCATATTAATAGTAGCCGGTCTTGTATTTCTCATAAACAAGACCAAGATAGGTATGGCGATGCGCGCCGTGTCGAAGGACTTCCAGACGGCTCAGCTGATGGGCATTAAGATTAACAATATCATCAGCTTTACATTCGTCATCGGCTGCGGACTTGCGGCGATAGGTTCTATTCTCTACTTCATACCCAGACCGCAGGTATATCCGCTCTCCGGCTCGCTGCCCGGACTCAAGTGCTTTGTGGCGGCGGTGTTCGGCGGCATAGGCTCAATCCCCGGCGCACTCGTCGGCGGATTCCTCATAGGACTTTGCGAGACTTTTATAAAGGCAAGCAGATTTTCCGAGTTCTCGGACGCTTTCACCTTTGTAATACTCATATTTGTGCTCATATTCAGACCGACAGGCTTGTTCGGCGAAAAAACAAGGGAGAAGGTGTAAGACATGAAAAAACAAACCAAAACAATCTGCACCTGCGTTTCGCTCGCCGCCCTTGCGGCATTTGTGTTCTACGCAAGCTCTCTGCCCACCTCGTCCATGCTTAAGACATCTCTGCTCATGGGCGCGCTGTATGCGCTGCTGGCAGTCTCCATGAATCTGCTCAACGGCGTGACGGGTCAGTTCTCGCTCGGACAGGCAGGTTTCATGACCCTGGGTGCATATACTTACGCGATACTCTCCATTCCCACCGGAGTGCGCGACAATGTTTACTATCTCTACGGCTGCGCGCCGTGGCTTAAGAATCTCCAGGCGCCGCCCGTGGTTGCGCTCATCATTGCCGGCATAGTGGCGGCGCTGTTCGCCTTTGTCATAGGCAAAATAGTGCTGCGCCTGCGCAGCGACTACTTCGCCATTGCAACCCTCGGTTTTGCCGAGGTGGTGCGTATAGTTGTTGCCAGCTCATGGCTCAACACCATAACAAACGGTTCGCTGGGTCTTAACAATATTCCGGCAATCACCCTCAAGCCGCTCGACGGCATGGGTTTTGACTCGTCATTTATCGTTATGATATTCATAGTGGTTGTGTGCATAGCGATTATGGGACTTATCAAAAGCTCCACTTACGGCAGGGCATTCCGCGCCATAAACGACGATGAGACTGCCGCGGAGGCAATGGGTATAAACCTTGCCTCAACCAAGGTTACGTCTTTCGTCATCAGCTCGTTTTTCGCGGCTGTGGGCGGCGCACTGCTCGCCATGTACCTCAAGGCGATATCTGCCACCACATTCACTCTTGCCACGGCTACCTACTACATCCTGCTTATGGTTGTAATCGGCGGCATGGGCAGCTTTACGGGCAGCATAATCTCCGCCGTACTTGTCATCTTTGCCAAGGAATGGTGGCTGCGATTCCTCGACGCGCCGGCATACATCGGTTCTTTCCAGGTGCCGCTGCTGCGCTCGGGCTTCCGCATGGTTGTGTTCTCGGTCATCCTCATGATAGTGGTGCTGTTCTTCAGACAGGGCATCATGGGCAACAGAGAGTTCAGCTGGGACGGAATTTACGCTTTCTTTAAGAAATTCGGCAGAAAACAGGAGGTGCAGGGTGATGAATAATGTACTTCGTGTAGAAAATGTTGTCATGCAGTTTGGCGGCGTTGTTGCCGTAAACAACCTTAACATGGAGGTCAACGAGCACGAGATAGTCGCGCTCATAGGGCCTAACGGCGCAGGCAAAACCACTGCGTTTAACGTAATAACCGGCGTGTACGCCCCCACCAACGGCGCGGTGTACTTCAACGGCGAAAAAATTGTTGAAAACTACCCCAAGGGCAAAATGAAAAAGCTCTATATGGGGGAGCACAAGGGAGAATACACGGAATCCATAGAGCTGACTCCCGACAGGATAACCAAAAGCGGCATTGCGCGCACATTCCAGAACATAAGGCTGTTCAAGACCATGACGGTGTTTGAAAATGTGCTCATAGCAAAGCATATGAAATGCAAATCGAACCTCTTTACGGCGGCATTCCGTCTGAACGGCAAGGAGGAGGCTGCGGCAAGAGCCGAGGTTGAACATCTGCTGAAAATCCTCGATCTGTATCATCTGCGTAACGAAAAGGCGGCAAATCTGCCTTATGGTCAGCAGAGAAAACTCGAGATCGCCCGTGCCCTCGCCACCGACCCGAAGCTGCTTTTGCTCGACGAACCGGCGGCAGGCATGAATCCGCAGGAGACGGCGGAGCTTACGCAGTTTATCGGCAGAGTGAGAGATGATTTTGACATGACGATACTCATGATAGAGCATCACATGGATTTGGTAATGGATATATCGGACAGAATATATGTGCTCGACTTCGGCAGACTGATAAGTCAAGGCACACCGGATGTTGTGCAGAACGACAAAAAGGTTATTGAGGCATATCTGGGGGTGAGTGACGATGCTTAAAATAGAAAATCTCAAAGTCAGCTACGGCGCCATAGAGGCGGTAAAGGGAATATCGCTTGAGGTGCCGGACGGCAAAATCGTTACCCTCATTGGCTCAAACGGAGCCGGCAAGAGCACCACGCTGCGCGCCGTGACGGGGCTTGTGCCTGCGGCGGAGGGCAGCATAACCTACAACGGGGCGGACATAACCAACGCCGCCACCGACAAAATCGTGAGCAACGGCATAACCCTCTCGCCCGAGGGCAGAAAGGTTTTTCCCGATCTGACGGTGCTTGAGAACATAAAAATCGGCGCTTATCTGCGCCACGACAGTCTGAAGAATGACATAGAATGGATGTTTGACCTGTTTCCGCGCCTGAAAGAGAGGTCATGGCAGCTCGCCGGAACTCTGTCCGGCGGCGAACAGCAGATGCTCGCCGTGGCAAGGGCGCTTATGGCAAGGCCGACCCTGCTCATGCTGGACGAGCCGTCGCTGGGTCTTGCGCCGCTTGTGGTGCGCGACATCTTCGACATCATAAAAAAAGTAAACGACAGCGGCATATCCATACTCCTTATAGAGCAGAACGCCAACATGGCGCTCAAGATTGCCGATATCGGCTATGTCATGGAGACGGGCAGAATCACGATGCAGGGCAGCGGCGCGGAGCTTCTCGCCAACCCCGACATCAAGAAAGCATATTTGGGAAAATAAATCGGAAAGGACGGCAGTATTAATGAAAGCATTGGTAAAAGAGCTTTTCCGCAGCTCGGAGGAATTTGCGGACAAAACGGTGGAAATATCGGGCTGGATAAGAACTCTGCGCGCGTCCAACGCCTTCGGCTTCATCGAGGTGAACGACGGCACGTTTTTTAAGAATGTTCAGGTCGTTTTCGAGAGCGACAAGATAGACAACTACAAGGAGATTTCCTCGCTCAACGTGGGCGCGGCAATATCGGTGAGCGGCACAATGGTGCTCACCCCCGACGCTAAGCAGCCTTTTGAGATAAAGGCGGCAAAAATCACGGTGGAGGGCGAATCCACGCCGGACTACCCGTTGCAGAAAAAGAGACATTCTTTTGAATATCTGCGCACAATCGCTCATCTGCGCCCCAGGACAAACACATTCTCGGCGGTGTTCCGCGTGAGAAGCCTTGCGGCGTATGCTATCCACAAGTTCTTCAACGAGCGCGGTTTTGTGTACACCCACACGCCTATTATCACCTGCAGTGACTGTGAGGGAGCGGGGGAGATGTTCCGCGTGACAACTCTTGACCCTGCCGATATTCCCCACACCGAGGTCGGCAGCGTGGACTACACCAAGGATTTTTTCGGCAAGAGCGCAAACTTAACCGTTTCCGGTCAGCTTAACTGTGAGACATATGCCCTTGCGTTCCGCAACGTATACACCTTCGGGCCCACATTCCGCGCCGAGAACTCCAACACGACGCGCCATGCGGCGGAATTTTGGATGATTGAGCCCGAGATATCCTTTGCAGACCTCAATGACGACATGGAGCTCGCCGAGGATATGCTCAAATATATCATAAACTATGTGCTCGAAAACGCGCCCGAGGAGATTGAATTTTTCAATAACTTTGTGGACAAGGGCTTGCTTGAAAGACTTCGCCATGTGGCGTCGTCCGACTTTGGCAGAGTGACCTACACCGAGGCGATAGAAATCCTGAAGAAAAATAACGACAATTTCGATTACCCCGTTGAATGGGGTACGGATTTGCAGACCGAGCACGAGAGATATCTCACCGAACAGGTGTTCAAGAAGCCTGTTTTCGTGACGGATTATCCCAAGGAGATTAAGGCATTCTATATGCGACTCAATGACGACGGCAAGACTGTTGCGGCTATGGATCTGCTTGTGCCCGGCATAGGCGAGATAATCGGCGGCAGTCAGCGTGAGGAGCGCTACGATGTGCTGCTCAACCGCATGAACGAGCTGGGTCTCTCTCCCGACGATTATTGGTGGTATCTCGACTTGAGAAAATACGGCGGCTGCAAACACGCCGGCTACGGTCTCGGGTTCGAAAGAGCGATAATGTACCTTACCGGAATATCGAACATAAGAGATGTTATACCCTTCCCCCGCACCGTTTCCAACGCCGAATTCTAAAAAAAACGGCGCATAATAAGCGAAAAGAACCCTCGGAGTATAGAAAATACACCGTCGGGTTCTTTTCGTTTATTCCGCATCCGTTTTTGCAGTTGGGCACAGCATTATTGCCTCCGGCAGAATGATATATCTGCGCAAAGGTGAGGGGGTGTATTTTATTTTGAGTGAGCGAGTTCAGCGCGGATGCGAGTCGAAAACATTTTGTCAAAGGATGTGTATGTGTTTTTTATTCTCAGGCGACGAGTTCAGCGCTACCGCACTGCTGTCCGAGGAGCCGAGAATAAAAAATACATACACAGACGGCACAAGTCTTTGTACGTGTGCAAATCAAAATATACACCTTTGAGTCGGTACGCAACCATTTTTACATCACCGAGCCGAAACGGAAATTAACGCAAAGACTTGGCAGTGCGGAATGTTATAAGGTGCGTCGGTTTTAATGAAAAATACAATCAGAAGATTCGATAACCGCCCCTGCGCGGCCGGCGATTCGTCTTGCTTCGTCGAATCCGTAATTGAGGGTAGTCCTTGAATGACTGTCGGACGAAATGACAAACTTTCCGCCGCGCTCGGCTATATACCGCATAAGGCTCTCGCTCGGGTACGGCACGCTGCGCCAACCGCGGCTCATTGCACCGGTGTTTATCTCAAAGGGTACGCCGCTATTTATCAGTGCGTCCGCCGCATTCCTCGCGGCGGCGATATAGCGCGGATTGTCCTCGTCAAATAGCGGCTGCTTTTCGTTAAACTTGGTTATCAGGTCAAAATGCCCTATAATATCCGCTCCGGTAACCTCGGCAACGCGCGCCTCAAGCGCATGGTAATCCTCAATGAGGGCATATATGTCTCCGCCCCACGCCTTGTCCGCCGCACTTTTCAGCAGTTGCGCACTCTCGTCTATCGGGTAATGCACACCGCCTTTTTCAACATAGTGCACCGAGCCGATGACATAATCGAACCGCGAAGAATCGAACACGGAGTAAAAATCCGCCTCTATGCCGCAGTATACCTTGATTTTGCCCGAATACACTTCGGCAAGGCGGCGCACCTCGGCAATGTAGCGCTCCGTCGTCTCGGGGGTCATGCACCAGCTTGTGTCAAACGGCGTGTAGGCGTGACCCGAAAAACCTATCTCGTCCATTCCGGCGTCTATCGCCGCCCTCACCATGTCCTCGGCAGTGTCCGCACCGTCGCAAAATACGGTGTGCGTGTGAAAATTGCCGCTCATTTCGTCATTTTCTCCTGCTTTATCTTTTTGTCAATCACATGGCGCGACGCTAGCTCGGCGGTGATGTCGTCAAGCGTGATGTCCATCTCCGTCATCAGCACCATTACATGATATGCCAGGTCGGCAATCTCATATACCGTCTCCTTTTTGTCGTCCGCCTTTGCGGCAATGATGACCTCGGTGGATTCCTCGCCGACTTTTTTGAGTATCTTGTCTATGCCTTTTTCAAAAAGATAGGTTGTGTATGAGCCTTCCTTTTTCTCGGTTTTTCTGCCGCGGATCATCTTCATGAGACCCTCGGGCGAAAAGCCTTCGAGCGAACCGTCCTCGTAAACGGGATTGAAAAAACACGAATCCGCGCCCGTGTGGCACGCAGGGCCGTCCTTCTTCACAACCACGGTGAGGGCGTCCTTGTCGCAGTCGGCGGTTATGCTGACTATGTGCTGATAGTTGCCGGATGTCTCGCCCTTGAGCCACAGCTCCTGCCTGGAGCGGCTGTAAAAACAGGTGAGTCCTTTCTCCATTGATATTTTCAGGCTCTCGCGGTTCATATATGCCACAGTGAGCACCTTTTTGGTGTCGGCGTCCACAACGACAGCCGGAATAAGTCCGTTGGAATCAAATTTTAATTCATCGGCAGAAATCATTTTTTATACCTCCCTGACATCAATGTCATTCTGTTTCAAAAGTTTTTTCAGTTCATTTATGCGTACCTCGCCGAAGTGGAAAATCGACGCGGCAAGTCCTGCGTCAACAGTCGGCAGAGCCTTGAATAAATCGACAAAGTCCTGCGCGCTGCCTGCTCCGCCGGACGCTATGACGGGCACACTCACCGCCGACAGCACCTCGGAAAGCATGGGGATGTCGAATCCGCCCTTTACGCCGTCGGTATCTATGGAATTGACCACGACCTCGCCTGCGCCCATGCCCACGCAGCGCTTTATCCACTCTATCGCCTCCATGCCGGTGTTCTGCCTGCCGCCCTTGGCAAACACGCGGAAAACTCCGTCAACGCGCTTTATGTCCACGCTTAGCACAACGCACTGGTCGCCGTATTTCTTAGCCGCCTGTTCAATGAGCTTAGGGTTGGCTATCGCTCCCGAATTAACGCTGACCTTGTCAGCACCGCATTTGAGCACACGGTCAAAATCCTCAAGCGAATTTATGCCGCCGCCCACGGTGAGCGGAATGAAGATTGTGGAAGCGACCTCCTGCAAAATGTCGGTAAAAAGCGCCCTGCCCTCCGCCGAGGCGGTTATGTCATAAAACACAAGCTCGTCCGCGCCGCAGTCGCTGTAATACTTGCCAAGTTCCACGGGAGACGACACATCGGACAGGCTTTCAAAATTTACTCCCTTGACTACCCTGCCGTCTCTCACATCCAGGCAGGGGATAATTCTCTTAATCATAGCTTACACCTCCGCCGCGCGCAGCGCGTCCTCTACCGTCACTGCGCCCGTGTAATATGCCTTGCCGATAATCGCCCCGTACACGCCTATTTCCGCAAGGCTCTTTATATCATCGAGCGACGACACGCCGCCCGAGGCAATTATGTTTATGCTGAATTTGTCATTGAGCAAGCGGTACAGCTCAAGGTTTGTGCCCTGCATAGCACCGTCCTTTGAGATGTCCGTGCATATGACGGTCTCTATGCCCATATCCTGGAGTTTGCCAAAAAACTCCTCATAGCCGTAGGCGGATTTTTCCGTCCAGCCTTTCACGGCGACAAAGCCGTCCTTAATGTCCACTCCGACGGCTATTTTGCCGCCGTATGCCGCTGCCATTTTCTCCGCAAAGACGGGGTTCTCCACCGCCGCCGTGCCGAGTATCACGCGCGATACGCCGGCGTCTATGTACGCCGCCACGGTCTCCTCGCTGCGTATGCCGCCGCCGACCTCTGCGGAGAGGTTGGTTGCGGATATGATTTTTCTGATGACGTCTATGTTCGGCACACCGCCGCTCTTTGCCCCCTCAAGGTCAACTATGTGAATGTGGGCGGCGCCGCTTTTTTCAAAGGCTTTCGCCACATTCTCGGGGTGTTTGCCGTACACCGTCATGCGGTTGTAGTCGCCGCGAAGCAGGCGGACGCATTCGCCGCCGTAAAGGTCTATTGCAGGCAAAATAATCATGTGTTATCCTCCGATTTGTAAATATTGAATCCGCCAAACGAAAATTCCAAATAAGGGCGAGGGGCATAGCGGCTGCGTGCCGAGCAGATACACAACATATGTCACGAGCCAAGAATAAATTTCGCAGAGGCGAGGGGGTGTATATTTTATTTTGAGTGAGCGAGTTCTGCGCTACCGCACAGCTGTCCGAGCGAGCCAAAATAAAATATATACCCCAGAGACGATACGCAAATTTTCCATAGGCTCGGTGATGTACATTATATTTTGAAAACACATGCATACCTGCGGCTGCTATCGGTTTTCAAAATATGATATATATAGCCTCACCTCACCCGAAATAAAAAGTGGGGGATGTGAGATATTGGAATATGCGTGACGGGTGTGCAAATTCACAATTCTTTATATGGTATATGCCCGATTATTGCCCCACAATATATTGAAATGCCCTTGGAAAATCTCTGCAAAAATCGCGTTTTTTGACTGAAATTTATCTTGAATATCCAAAAGCACAAAAACCGAATTTGAGTTTTTGTGCTTTTTTCACAAAAATTAAAAATTTATTAAATTCATGCAACTTTTTTTGATTTACCTATTGCAAAACACAAAAAAATGGGGTAAAATTTATTTATCAAGTGGGGATTAGTGAAACTTGGTGGTTGAAAGTGGAGTATTTTGTGTTGAAAAGGGGGTGAGAGTGTGTTCAGCGGAGAATTTCGTCACAGTGTTGACGCAAAGGGCAGAGTCATAATTCCGTCAAAATTCCGTGAAACTTTGGGAAACAAATTTTATCTGACCAGGGGACTTGACAAAAACCTTCTGGTCTATTCGTGCGATGAGTGGCAGAAGGTGTCCGAGAAGCTGAATTCGCTCCCCTTTGTAGATAAAAACTCCCGTGCCCTCAACAGATTGCTGCTCTCCGGCTGTGTCGAGTGCGATGTGGACAAGCAGGGCAGAATTCTAATTCCTCAGCCGCTGCGCATATATGCGTCCATACTTAAGGACGTCACGGTAATCGGCAACGGCAACAAGGTGGAGATATGGAGCAGCGAGAGCTGGGATGAATACATCAACGCTCTTGACCCCGACGCTATTGCGGCAAACCTGTGTGAGCTTGGCATTATGATATAAGGACGGTTTGTGAAAAATGGAATTCAGGCATATTTCGGTCATGCTGCACGAGGCAACCGAAGCGCTTAACATAAAGAAAGACGGAATATACGTTGACGGAACCATGGGCGGCGGCGGTCACAGCGAGGAGATACTCTCGCACCTGTCGGACGATGGCTTGCTCATAGGCATAGACCGCGATGTTCAGGCGCTCGACGCGTCGAAAAAAAGACTGGCGAAATACAATAATGTGTGCTATGTACACGATAATTTCCACAACATAAAGCAAATTCTTTCCGACATGGGCATAGGCGGCATAGACGGTATGCTCGCAGACCTCGGCGTATCGTCCTATCAGCTGGATAACGGCGAAAGGGGCTTCAGCTACATGGAGGACGCACCGCTCGATATGCGCATGAATCGGGACGACAAGCTCAGCGCATATGACGTGGTGAATACATACAGCGAGGACAACCTTGCAAAAATATTTTTTGAATACGGTGAAGAAAAATTTTCAAAGAAAATCGCGCGCCTCATCGCTTTGCAGAGAGAGGAAAAGCCGATAGAGACAACCCTGGAGCTTGTGACGATAATAGACAAGGCCATACCGGAGCGATTCCGAGTGAAAGGCTCGCATCCGGCAAAACGCGTTTTCCAGGCAATCCGCATAGAGGTGAACGGCGAGCTTGACCCGCTTAAGGACGCGCTTGAGGATATGTTTGAATGCCTCAATCCCGGCGGCAGACTTTCGGTGATAACCTTTCATTCGCTTGAGGACAGAATAGTCAAGACAAAATTCCGCGAGCTTGCTGCGGGCTGCACCTGTCCGCCGGATTTTCCGGTGTGCGTGTGCGGCAGGGAGCCGCGCGCAAGGCTGATTACGCGAAAACCCATACTTCCGAGTGAAGAAGAATGTGAGAATAATAAAAGAGCGAGGAGCGCAAAGCTTCGGGTAGCAGAAAAAATTGAGAAGGGAACATGAGAGAGTGAACAGATATTATGACGGTTCATCCGCGTACAAAATCGATACCTACGAAACAGCCGAGACAGTAAGGAGAGACCCCGTCGCTGTAAATGACAGCAAGATATACGAGATGAGAAAAAAGAGAAAAAAAGCCGTTGCGGCGCTGTGCTTCTATCTTTCGATAGTTTTCGCCCTCGCCGTGGGCACAATATACACAAAGGTTCTCGTGTTTCAGGCGCAGACGGACGTGTCCGCACTGGAAACGGAGCTTGCGGAGCTCACAAAAGAAAACAACGATAAGAAAATAAGCATAGAACAGAGCATAGACCTCAAAAAAATTGAGGAGATAGCCATATCGCAGTACGGTATGCAGAGACTCGATAAAAACCAGACCGTGTATGTCAAGGTGGTGCAGGACGACTACGGCGAGGTGGTGTCGGACAAGACCCAAGACAGCAAAATCAAGTCATACTTTGTGCGCAAGTGAAATATATCTTATAAGAAAGCCGATTGATTGTCCGTGATATCAAGGAGAATATAATGACTGACAATGAACTCAATTCAAAAAAGAAAATAATAGTCGTTTTGATGATTCTTGCCGTGGGACTCTTGTATGTCCTGGGTTTTTTGGTGTACAGACAGTTTGTTCAGGGGGCGGAGCTTCAGCGCATGGCGATAGACCAGCAGACGCGCGAGAGCACCGTCAGCTCAAACCGCGGCGTTATCTACGACAGAAACGGCAAGGTGCTTGCGCAGAATTCCTCGGTGGTGACAATCACCGCCAGTCCCAAGGATGTGAAAAACGCCGGCAAAGTTGACGAGACGGCGCAGACCCTTGCGGATTTGCTCGAGCTTGATAAAGACGACCTCAGCCAAAAGCTGAATCAGAACACAGAGCACGTTGTAATAAAAAAGAAAGTTGATGTAGAGACCGCCGCAAAGGTGAGGGAGCAGGAGCTGAAGGGCGTTTTCTTTGTGGACGACACAAAGAGGTTTTATCCCTACGGTTCTCTTGCGGCTCATGTTGTCGGCTTCACCGGTACGGATAACCAGGGGCTCAGCGGCGTTGAAATGGTATATGAAAAATACCTTAAGGGGCTGCCCGGCAGAATTATATCCAACAGGAATGATGAGCCTGATATGCAGTATGAAAAATACGAAGGCTCCGAGGGCGGCTACAATGTGGTGCTTACCATAGACGAGGTTATTCAGCACTTTGTCGAGTCGGAGCTGGAACAGGCGTGCAAAGATCACGACGTACGAAACGGCGCCGCCTGCATAATCATGAATGCAAAAAACGGCGATATACTTGCCATGGCGACATATCCGTCGTTTGATTTAAACGACCCGTTTACCATAGCCGACCCTGCTGTCAAGCAGCAGGTTGACGCACTCTCGGGTGATGACAAAACAAAAAAATATAATGAAGAAATCAACAGACAATGGCGAAACAAAGCCGTTGTGGATTCGTATGAACCGGGCTCTACATTCAAGAGCATAACGGCGTCAATGGCGCTTGAGGAGGGCGTTGTCAGCCTGAACGAAGTGTTCCACTGCGGCGGATACCTCAAGGTTGCGGACACAAAGATAAACTGCTGGAAAACCGGCGGTCACGGCTCCATAACATTTGTCCAGGGCGTTGAGGGTTCGTGCAATCCGGTGTTCATGACAATCGGCGCAAGAGTCGGCGCAAAGAATTTCTATAAATACTACAAGGCTTTCGGTTTTTCCGAAACAACGGGATTCGATTTGCCGGGCGAGGCGTCGGGTTCATTCCACGATATGTCCAGATTCAATGAGGTTGAGCTTGCGACAAGCAGCTTCGGTCAGACCTTCACCGTTACGCCGCTTCAGCTTGTGACGGCATACTCAGCCATCACAAACGACGGCAGAATGGTGCGGCCGCATATTGCAAAGCAGATAATAGATAACGACGGAAATGTGGTGGAAAGCTTTGATACCCATGTTATCCGCCAGGTTATTTCCGAGGAAACATCGCAGACCATGCGTAACATACTTGAGGGAGTTGTGTCGCGCGGCGCCGGAAAAAATGCTTATATAAAGGGTTACCGCGTTGCCGGCAAGACCGGAACAAGCGAGAAGATACCGAGAGGAAACGGAAAGTATGTTGCATCGTTTGTAGGTTTTGCACCGTCAAACGATCCGGAGATTATCGGTCTTGTGATGCTTGATGAGCCTATGGGCGATTCACACATGGGCGGTGCAACGGCTGCGCCCACATTCAAGAATATTTTTGACAATGTGTTAAGATACATGAACATTGAGCCGCAGTACACCGAGGAAGAACTTGCAACGCTTGAGAACACCGTGCCGAATGTGGAGGGTATGTCAAAGGCAGACGCGATAAACAAATTCTCGGGCAGCAATCTGCGCTACAATATAGTCGGCAGTGGTTCCACGGTTGTCAGCCAGGTGCCGAAGGGCGGTTCGTCACTACCGGACGGTTCCACGGTTGTACTCTATACGGATGAGCAAGGTTCAACTCAGGTTACTGTGCCAAATGTTGTCGGTATGACGGCATCTGCGGCAAATGTTGCTCTTACAAACGCCGGACTTAACTTGAAACAGGTCAATGAAAACAACTCGGAGCGCGGCACGGCGACTGTAAACAAACAGATGCCCGAGGCAGGCACTGTGGTAGACAAAGGGTCTGTTGTCAGTGTGCAGTTCAGCTATTCGGATAATGTTCATTAAGGGGAATTATGATGAAACTGAAAGAATTATTAAAAGATGTTGAGATAAAAAAGATATATAATGAAGATGATGTTGAAGTGACGGGTGTTTGCTATAATTCGCAAAAATCCGAAAAAGGATATGTGTTCGTCGCCATAAAGGGCTATGCAACAGACGGTCACAAGTATGTGAAGTCCGCCTGTGAGATGGGCGCGGCGGCTGTCATTGCTCAGGAATACACCGAGGGGATAAGCGTGCCGCAGATTATCGTGGAGGATTCGCGCATTGCCGAGGCGCAGGTGAGCGCAAACTTTTTCGGCAATCCGTCAAAGAAATTCAAGCTGATAGGAATAACGGGCACAAACGGCAAAACGACCTGTACTTATCTTATAAAACATATCCTCGAGGCGCAGGGCGCCAAGGTCGGCTTAATCGGCACAAATCAAAATATGATTGGCAGCAAGGTGCTCGAGACGGGCAGAACCACACCGGATTCGTTTGAGCTTCAAAAACTGTTTTTCCAAATGGCTCACGAGAAGATGGATTATGTGGTCATGGAGGTGTCGTCTCACGCGCTCGCGCTCAACCGTGTGTATGGGTGCAGCTTCGCTGTCGGCGCTTTCACAAATCTCACGCAGGATCATCTCGATTTCCACGGAACCATGGAGAATTACGCCGCGGCAAAGGCAAAGCTTTTTGAGATAAGCGGCGCGGCGGTCATAAACACCGATGACGAATACGGCGCGGCAATGGCGCGCGGCTGCAGAGCAAAGTACACTTACGGAATAGATTCCGACTGTGTGCTCAGAGCCGAAAATGTCAGCCTGCACGAGGGCGGAGTTGATTTCGCCGTCGGCGGCACGGAATTTTCGCTCGGCATACCCGGCAGATTCTCGGTGTATAACGCACTGTGTGCAATCGGCGTTGCCGAGGCGCTCGGTGTTGAGAGAAAACTTGTGGCGAAAGCACTTGCGGACGCATCGGGAGTAAAGGGCAGGGCAGAGGTTGTTAAAACCGACACTGATTATACAGTCATGATAGATTACGCCCACACCCCGGACGGAATAGAAAACATACTTAAAACAGTGCGCGGCTTTGCCAAGGGCAGAGTGGTGATTCTGTTCGGCTGCGGCGGCGATAGGGACAACACCAAACGCCCGATAATGGGGCGCATGGCAGGCGAACTTGCGGACTACTGCATAGTTACGAGCGACAACCCCAGGACGGAAGACCCGGGAAAGATTATCGACATGATTATTCCGGGAGTGGAGGAGACGGGCACTCCGTACAAGGTGATAGAGAACAGGCGCGACGCTATAGCGTATGCGCTCCAAAACGCAAAGAAAGACGATGTGATTGTACTTGCCGGGAAGGGTCACGAGACGTATCAGATACTGCACGACGGTAAGATTCATTTTGATGAGAGAGAAATCATACACGAAATATTGAAATAAAAACGATGGCGGACAAACGGAGGAAATGCAATGCAGACTTACGACCAAATATATATATACAAGCTTATACTTGCGGCGGTGGCGGCATTTGCTCTTGCCGCGATTATTGCGCCGGCGCTGATTCCGGCATTGCACAGACTTAAGTTCGGTCAGGAAATCCGAGAGGTCGGACCCAAGTGGCACAAGAAGAAGAGCGGCACTCCCACCATGGGCGGCGTGATATTCATCATTCCCACGGTGGTCTGCGCGGCGCTGTTCATACGCAGCCTCACGGGGCTCATCCTCGTGGCTTTTTCGGTAGCTTTCGGGCTTATCGGCTTTGTCGATGACTACATAAAGGTTGTCAAAAAACGCAACCTCGGTCTCACCGAGAGGCAAAAATTCGGCTTGCAGCTGATAGCGAGCGTTGTGTTTCTGTTTGCGGCAATGAAGTTTGACATACTTTCATCGGACATCATGATTCCCTTTTCGTCAAAGACGGTTGACATGGGAATACTCTATATACCGTTTGCACTGTTTGTGATGCTCGGCACCACAAACGCGGTGAACCTTACCGACGGCATAGACGGACTCGCCGCAAGCGTTACTGCGGTTGTGTGTGTGTTCTTCGGCGCTGCGGCGCTCATTACCGGCAGCATAGAGGTTGCGGAATTTGCATTTATAGTTTTTGGCGGCTGTTTCGGTTTCTGGCTTTTCAACAGATATCCGGCAAGGGTGTTTATGGGAGATACCGGTTCGCTGTTTCTCGGCGGCGCGGTGTGCGCTATGGCGCTGCTTCTTAAGATGCCGATAATCCTGGCTATAGTCGGCGGAGTTTATGTTATTGAAACGGTGTCCGTCATAATCCAGGTGACGAGCTTCAAGCTCACCGGCAAGAGAGTGTTCAAAATGACCCCGATTCATCATCACTTTGAGATGAGCGGATTTTCCGAAAACAAAATAGTTTGCATGGCGGTTGTGACAACGCTTCTGCTCGGAGCAATAGCATTGGGAGGAATTTATCTTGGCTGAGAGAACGAGACGAACCCGAAGAACATCAAGAAGAAAAAACAGAGACATAAACTATACTTTTTTTGTAATGATTATGATGCTCCTGGCTTTCGGACTCATTATGGTATTCAGCGCGTCAAGCCCTATGGCTCATTACAAAGACCAGGGCGCGGCTTATTACTTCAAAAGGCAGCTTTTATTTGCGGTTTTCGGAGTTGCGGCAATGATGGTTACCGCATCTTTAAACTACAAGATGTGGTATAAGCTGTACATAGTGTTCGGCGTTTTAACGCTCGCTTTGCTGTTTGCAGTGCCGTTTATAGGCACGGTTGCAGGCGGCGCAAAACGCTGGATAAAGGTCGGCCCGGTGCAGATTCAGCCGTCCGAGATTGCAAAGATAGCTGTTGTCATAGTCATGTCAAGGCTGCTTACGGACTATGGCTATAACATAGATAAATATTTTAAAGGCTTTTGCCTCATGATGCTTGTGCCGGCGATTACGGCGGTTATAGTGCTGTCCGAGCACCACCTGAGCGGAGCGATAATAATTGTTTTGGCGGGAGTTGTTCTTGTGTTTGTGGCAGGGGCAAAGCTCAGTCACATAATCCTGAGCGGGCTTGTTGTCGGCGTGCCGGCGGCGGCATACGCCGTCATCAAGGAGCCGTACAGGCTGGTGCGCGTGCTCAACTTTGTCAATCCGTTTAACGACGCGCGCGGAGCAGGCTATCAGGCGGTTCAGTCGCTCTATGCCATAGGCTCGGGCGGTCTTTTCGGCGTCGGCTTGGGTCAGAGCAGAGAAAAATATCTCTATCTGCCGGAGGCACACACGGATTTTATCTTTTCCGTCACGTGCGAGGAGCTCGGTTTTGTGGGCGCAATGCTTGTTATAATAATGTTTGTCATACTCATTGTGACGGGCTACAAAATCGCCATAAGCGCGCCGGATAAATTTTCGTCGCTGCTTGTAACGGGTATAATCACGCTGATTGCGCTCCAGGTTATTTTCAACATAGCCGTGGTGACATCCGCAATGCCCTGCACGGGCATAACGCTTCCGTTTTTCAGCTATGGCGGTTCGTCGCTGCTGATAAACCTTTTTGAGATGGGCATAGTGCTCAACGTGTCCCGATATTCGGGCAAAAAAATATAAATTTTGATTTAAGGACGGTATCGTAACATGAGAATATTACTTACAGGCGGCGGTACCGCAGGACATATAAATCCGGCTGTTGCCATTGCAAAATATGCCGTGAGCATGGATAACGACACGCAGATTCTCTTCATAGGCAAGCGCGGAGGCATGGAATCGCGCCTTGTGCCTGCCGAGGGCTTCGACATTAAGTATGTGGATGTGGAGGGGCTTGTGCGCAGGGTCAGCCTGTCCAATGTAGTCACGGTGATAAAGCTCATCGAGGCGGTGAGGGAGACCGGCAAAATAATAGATGAGTTCAAACCCGATGTGGTGGTTGGCACGGGCGGATATGTATGTGCCCCGGCGATAATTTCCGCAAACCGCAAAAAGATACCCACGCTCATTCACGAGCAGAATGTTTTCCCCGGCAGCGCCATAAAGTTTTTGTCAAAAAAATCCACCGTTACGGCAATCAGCTTTGCCGAGACGGCAAAGTACCTTAACGGGGCAAAAAAAGTTGTGTTCACGGGCAATCCCGTGCGCCCCAACATAATGAGTATAAACTATGACGGCGCGAGAGCGGTGCTCGGGCTCGGGAGAGAGAAATTCATTGTCGCTTTCGGCGGCAGCCTCGGCGCAAAGAAGATAAACGACGTCATAGTGCAGTATATTGAAAAGATAAACAACAAAAGCGGCGTAAGGCTGTGCTTTGCAACCGGCGTTGCCAATTATGAGGGTGTGCTGCAAACCCTGAAGGCAAGGGGCATAACACCCGGCGGCAACATAGAGATTGTCAAATACATCAACAACATGGATGTGGTCATGAATGCCGCAGACCTCGTGATAGCGCGCTCGGGCGCAATAACGGTGTCGGAGCTGTGCGTGCTCGGCAAGCCGTCAATACTGATTCCGTCGCCGAATGTGACAAACAATCATCAGGAATACAACGCGCGCGTGCTTGATGACCGCGACGCGTCCGTAATGATACTGGAAAAGGATTTTAACATAGATTCGTTGTCGTCAAATATCGACAGGATACTGCGCAGTGCGTCGGAGAGCCGCATAATGAGCATTAATGCAAAAAAAATCGGCATTGCCGACGCCACAGATATTATTTACAAGCAATTGCTTGATATAACCAAATAGACTGTCTTCTCCGACAGTTTGTTATACGCTCCGCACGGGCAAACAAGACTCGAGCCGATACGGCTCATTGCCCGGTCTACCTACCTAATAAACGCGGAGCGGATTAATCACCCATCGCTCCTTTTGGTTCTGTTTCGGAGCGATGGACTGATTTGTAACTTCAAATCGCCTCACGGCATAATATGTAATTGGTATAGGTTTTGTCTGACCCATGCCCGACATCGTTGCCGGAGGGATTTATATGAGTGCTGTAAAAATTATCGGAAAAAACAAGCTTGACGGAAGTGTGCGCATACAGGGATGCAAAAACTCGGTTCTGCCGATAATTGCCGCATCCGTGATGAGCGGCGGGCGCAGTGTGATACATAATTGTCCGCACCTTTCGGATGTTTTTTCATCTGTGGCGATATTGAGAGATATCGGCGCCAAGGCAGATTTTTGCGGCAATACTCTCATCATAGATTCATCGGGTGTCAATTCCGACACCGTCCGACCCGAGCTTATGAGCGCCATGCGCTCATCGGTCATTTTTCTGGGCGCACTGCTGTCAAGGTGCGGCGCGGCGTGCATATCTATGCCGGGCGGCTGCGACATCGGCGCAAGACCGATAGATATCCACCTGGAGGCATTTTCCCATCTCGGAGTGGACGTGAATTCGCAGGGAACTTCCGTTTGCTGTTCGGCGGCAAATCTGCACGGCGGCAGCGTGGTACTTCCGTTTCCGTCGGTCGGGGCAACGGAGAATATAATGCTTCTGTCGTGCGTCGGCAGGGGAGTTACCACAATATACAATGCCGCAAAGGAGCCCGAGATTGAGGATTTGCAGGGCTTCCTCAACGCCATGGGCGCGAGGGTTTTCGGTGCAGGCAGCGGCGTGATTACCGTGTACGCGGTGAAAAAGCTTGCCGATATAGAATACACCGTGATGCCGGACAGGATAGAGGCGGCGACCTTTGCCTGTGTGGCTGCTGCGGCAGGCGGCAGCGTGTACATCAGCTCTGTTGTGCCCGAGCACATTTCGCCCGTGCTCAATGTGCTTGAGAGGTGCGGAGCAAGGGTTGTGCGCTACGCTTCGTCACTGCTTGTAATCTCGGACGGAGAGCTTGAGTGCGTGCCGTTTGTTGCCACAGGGCCGTATCCGGGTTTTCCGACGGACGCCCAATCGCTCATCATGTCTGTGATGAGTGTGTCGCACGGCAGCGGCGTAATAGTGGAGAATATTTTTGAAAATCGCCTTCGCCATGCATACGAGCTGCGCAAGATGGGCGCGGACATAAGCGTGCATGGCAGGCGCGCAGTGATAAACGGCGCACCTCTTCATGGGGCGCATACGCGCGCGTGTGATTTGCGCAGCGGCGCGGCGCTTGCGGTTGCCGCCCTTGCCGCGGAGGGAGAAACACTCATAGACAATGCTGAGTATATAAACAGGGGCTACGACGGATTTGAAGAGAAATTCCGCAGCCTCGGAGCAAATATCGAAGGGATGAACAATGATGGATAAATCTAAGACTGCCAAACGGCGGCTGCCAAACATGAGACGAAAAACCGTCGGCGGCGTATGCCTCGTGCTCGGATTGATTCTTGTGTCGTTTTTCACCCCCATGTATAATGTAAGCGAAATTGAGGTGAGCGGCAATGAGCGCAACGACGCGCATACCGTCGCAGCCGCCTCGGGCATAAGCATAGGGGAGAATATTTTCAAAATCAACCTATCCGATGTTAAGCGGCGCATATCAAAAGTAGCTTTCGTAAACACCGTCAGCGTAAGGCGGTCGTTTACGAATAAAATCAAAATCAGCGTAACCGAGAGTGAGGAGTGCGCCTACATAAGTTTTATAGGCAATTATGTCGGCATAGATGAAAACGGCAAAATCCTCGAGATAAAACAGCAGGGCGAGCTTGACCAGCCGATTATCTACGGCTTGCGCATAGATAATTTTGAAATCGGATCAAAGGTCATCATAGCTGACGAAAAGGTGCGCGCCGCCCTGGCGGATATTCTTGCTCAAGTGAAATCGAGCGGAGTGACGGAGGCGATACTCTCCGTAGACCTCAATGACGCGGAAAATATAATAATGACGCTGCGCAGCGGCGTTGAGGTGAAGCTCGGCAGCAGCGACAGCCTGAAATATAAGATAGCCTATCTCAAATCCGTGCTGGACGAGCTGGGCGATGTGTCGGGCGGAGTGATTAATATTTCCGACACGGAAAATGTAACTTACAGAGCAGAGTAATGCGCAAAATCTGCGCCGTGCGTGAGGCTCCCCTGTGCAAGGGGAGCTGTCAGGCAGTATAAAGCTCCCTGACTGGAGGGGTTGTAAGAATAAGTGTGCGTATCGGCTCGGTGGTATATATTTTATTTTGGCTCGCTCAGACAGCTGTGCGGTGGCGCAGAACTCGC
>CAJLYL010000021.1 GCA_905210855.1 uncultured Clostridia bacterium | reverse complement strand
GGACGCGGCCGCATGGGTAAAGCGGCGGGTGTTTCTGTCGATCACGCGCTCCATGGCGGACACCAATCTCTCCTGTGTGAGATCCAATTGCATGCTGCGGTCCTGCAGAAAGGCCATGGAATCCGTCAATACACGCTTGCGCTGCAGCTCCCGGAGACGGCGGTCATACCCGTCTATTTTGTGCTGCTGGCTCTTGCACATACGTTCTGCAAGCATTTGCAGCTTGCGCCGCAGCTCTGCCTGATCCGGCACGGCAAGCTCCGCAGCCGCCGAGGGAGTCGGGGCGCGCAAATCTGCCACAAAATCCGCTATGGTAAAGTCGGTCTCGTGTCCTACGGCAGATATCACCGGCACAACCGATTTATATATCGCATCGGCGACAGCTCTGTCGTTAAATGCCCACAAATCCTCTATTGAGCCGCCGCCCCTGCCGACTATGATTACATCGGGTATGACAGCGGTGTTAAAATACTCTATGCCGTCGGCAACAGACTGCACCGCGCCGACTCCCTGAACAAGAGCCGGATAAACGCTCACCTCCGCAAGCGGATAACGCCTTGCAAGCACGCTGATTATATCGCGCACCGCCGCGCCCTGCGGCGAGGTTACAACGCCTATGTGAGACGGATATTTCGGAAGCGGCTTTTTTGCCTCCGGTGCAAAATATCCCTCCGTCTCAAGCTGAGCCTTGAGCTGCTCGTAAGCCGCATACAACTCGCCGATGCCGTCCGGCACAAGCATTTCCGCATACAGCTGATACGCGCCGTCGCGTTCATAGACGGATATTCTGCCGAATACGATTGCCTTCATGCCGCTGCGCGGCTCAAAGCTCAGCCGAGAGGTATAGGAGCTGAACATAACGCACCTCAGCGCCGAGGCGGAGTCCTTAAGAGTCATGTACACGTGCCCTGAGCTGTGGCGCTTGTAGTTGGATATCTCGCCCCTAACATATATTCCGGAAAGATTTTTGTTGGAATCAACAAATCTTTTCATATAATTGTTGAGCTGACTGACGGTTACAATGGGCATTTGTTGCGCCTCCCGTCAGCCTGCGGCATTTTCAAATGCCGAGAGCACACCGTTTATAAACGACGGTGAGCTGTCTTCGCCGTATTGCTTGGCAAGCTCGACAGCCTCGTTTACGGCAACCTTGTACGGCACGTCATCGATGTACAGTATCTCGGTTGCGGCAAGCCGCAGGATCGCCAAATCAACCTTGGACAGCCTTTCAAGCTTCCAGTTGCTCAGCGCCGACGATATTCTTTCGTCAATATCGCCTATGTCGGCAAAGCATTTCTCCACAACGGCTCTGATATAATTGTCGTCAGCCTCCGTCAGCGGCAGCTCGTCATAGCCGAAATGAAAATCAATTCTTTCACCGGCCTTCTCGTATCCGAAAAACGGTATTTCAAAAATTAGCTTGAAGGCAAAATCCCTCGCAGTTCTTCTGCTCATATATTCCTCCTGAGTGAGTAAATCATAAAAATGTGAAAGTGCAAAATAATTATTCCTGAGTTTTGTCCTCGCCGTCGTTTTGCTCGGGCACAAGTTCCTCGGCGGTCTCCGCAGTCTCAACGCGGTTTTCAACGCCAACCACATGGACGTTTACCTTGCCAACGGTGAGTCCGCTCATAAGCTCGACAGATTTTTTAACATTATCCTGCACGCTCCAAGCCACCTCGGGAATCCTCACTCCGTAATCGACAACCACGTTTACGTCAATCGTCAGCTCATCGCCGTTTGTAACCTTTATTCCCTTTACAAAATTCTTCTTGCCGAATTTCTGCGCAATCTCGCTGAGCGTACCGCCTATGCAGCTGACGCCCTTTACCTCCGAGACGGCAACGGCGGCTATCGTTATGATAACCTCATCGGAAATTTTAACATTGCCGGCAAAATCCGTAATCTGTTCATTTTCAGCCATTTTTCAAGCCTCCCTAATAATTCGTAAAAGTGTTAAAAACACGTTTTAAACCTATTTAGAACCTATTATAACACAAAATTTATTTGACTGCAACTATTTTTATGTTATTATTATTCGTTTGTTCAAAAATTATATCACGAATCTTTGCGGTATCAGCCGCGGTAAGCTCATTTTCCGAGGCTACAACGGCGTTTACGGCACTGTCGGATATATATACCACGCAATCCCTGTAACCCTTTGCGGTGATAAGCCCCTCGGCGTTTGCCTCGATTTCCATGTTGTCCGCAATTTTTGAAAGCTGATTCTGCGCGTTTTCCCTCGCCTCCGGCGCGGTGGAGCTGTCGGCAATGGTTTGCTTGAGCAGATCAATGCTTTTAGCACGCTCCGTCTCACGGTTAATCCGCGCCTTCTTAAAATAATTTTCACCGTCAGCTGCCGATTCAACGGAGTCGGACGACACAAGCTTCGATTCGCCCACGGGGACGTATTCCTCGTCTGCCGTCGCCGCGGTCGGCTCGGTAGACTGCGAATAATTCACATAACCGACGCCCATAAGCATAAGTGCCAAAGCCGACAGTGCAATTGCCTTTTTGTTTACCATAATAACAACCCCTCTTACTTTTTATAAATTACGCTGACTCTGTTTACAGAGACGCCCAAAAGCGTTGAAACAGCGTTTTTGATGTCATACGACAAATCCTCGCTGAGAGGATATGCGCAAACCAGCGCGCCGCGCACTCCCGGGAGCTTTTCGCCTTTTACAAAGGGCGCCGCGGCGGAGCTGCCGAATGAATATGCCCTTTCGCCGCTTGCCTCAGCGGCATATTCATGCTCAACAATTTTTTCGCCTGCCGTGTCGTAGGTTATAATCACACTTACCTCGTCCAGAGAATAAGCCGATTTGATTATGGCGGCGATTTTTTCCTCGAGCTGTTCCGATGAAACATCATCCCCGGCAGCAGGCTGCGAAAAAGTTCTTGAGAACAGGCCTCCCGACGGCTCGCCGCTGCCGAAATGCGACACGCTCATCAGTATTATTCCCAAAGCAAGCAGAGCAAATATCATTTTTTTCGTTTTTAACAAATATAAAATATCCTTCATACATATTTCACTCCGTATTTTTTCTCTCTTCACTCTCAACATATTTTTCGGCGTCGGCGCGGATACCGTCCGCGTAGTCCTCGGCCTCCGCTATGATGCCGTCGTATTCGCGGCGCAAATCAAGCGAAAAATCACCGCCCTTTGTCAGCGATATAACAATATAACTCACAGCGAGCATGGAAATGAGTTTTTTTTCAAAACGTCCGGGGCACAGCATGAGCACTGCACTCGCAAGAATCATTGCACCGATAATGGCTTCAAAAATACTTCTGATGTTCTCCACGGCTCACACCCCCGATGACAGCATAATCGATATACCTATTATGAAGGAAAGACATACGGCGAGCAAAATCGCCCCGAGCTCGCTTATACACACGCCAAAGCCCTCTGTCAGCGAGGCTGTTCCGCCGGGTGCAAAGGACGAGCAAACAGCTGCCGACAGCCGCAGAATAAGCGAACACGCAAATATGTATATGCACGGCACTGCACAGATAATGCAAAGCGCCGCCGCGGTAAGCACACCGAGAGAACTGCGTAATATCAGCGCCGCGCCGATGACGGCGCTTGCGGATTCGGAGACAAATCCGCCTATCACAGGTATTCCGTGCGCCGCTGCGTATTTTATTCCGCTGAGGGTAATATGGTCAAACTCACTCGCGCCGGCAGAGGTCAGCTTCATCAGCGCCGTAAACACAACGCAGCATATGCCCATAATCCAATTGACGGCGGAGAATATCAGCTTGCCGATGCCTGCGCACCTGACCCCGAGTGAATTGACGACGGCGGCAGCAGCCGCAATCGAGATAAGCGGCATAAACGCCCTGCACAGATAATCAAACCCGACGGTAAAACCTGCAAAAACGCTGTCTGCAACAGCTGTGGACGCCGCTTTTCCGCTCGCTGCGGAAACACCGATGAAAATCGGCAGCGCCACTCTCATTACAGAAAACACCGACGCCGCCGTCTGAGCGGCAACGGAATATATATTCATATACAGCCGGACAAGCACGGCGGAGGCAGAAACGCAAAGCACGGCAGAGCAATTTTTGCTCATATCCGAACCCTCGGCAAGAGATACAAGCGAAGAAACGGCGAGAATTGCGAATATAGTTGACATAATATTGTTACGGTTATTCAACATGAGTTTTAATCTCTGCGTTACACAGGAAATCACCGTCGAAAAAGCAGATTTAAAATCTCCGGCGGACAGCAAATCAAGAATTGCCGACGAATCGAAACCTTCCCCGAGTTCGCTGTCAATTGCGGAAATAATACGCTCCTTACCGATATCGGCGTAATTTATATCATACGCATTTGCCTCTATGGTAATCACAAAAAGTATTATTGCCAGTGCCACTGTACATTTATATTTCATCGCCGCATTATCCTTTACAGTAATTTAATTATGTAAACATACACCTTGATTAAATGCGGAGCCACAACGGAAACCGCCGCTATCCTTGCGGCAATATCCGCTTTTACCGCAATGGATTTTTGCCCGTAGTCATTGCATATGCCGCAAACAAAGCTGCGCATATATGAAATGCCGACTATCTTAAGCAGGGCTTTGCTTAATTCGCCGTCAATCGGCATTATTTCCTCGGCAATGCTGCCGTATACCGTCATAAATCCGTCAATACACAGGGTTATTATATATATACAGACGCATAGCGTGACCGCCGGCGCATAGTCGCTTTTGCATTGTTTTAATGTGCTGACGAGGAACAATCCGGCTATTGCCGCACACACTGCACGGACAAACATCAGTAAGTAAACATAGTTCTCACTGCCTCAAATAGCTTGTTTATCTCCCCTATTATCATCAGCATAACAACTATGAGTCCTCCGATTGACAGCATTAGAGCCTGTTCCTCGCGCCCTGCCTGTACCAAAAGCCTGTAAAGTATGGCAACTATTATTCCTATGCCGGCTATCTTGAAAATTATCTCCATGTTTGCCCTCCGTTATTTTACATCAGCATTATCACCAGGAAAATCCCCGAATAGAGCCATAGCGAAAAAAATACTTTTTTGTTCTTTTCGCCGTATTCACGGAGTTTTTTGAGGTCGTCGCCGATTTTTTGTACTGCACAGTCCGCCGCGGAAATCACGGATTCGGCGCTGCCGTTGTCGGCTGCCCGCATAAATTCGTCAATCACGCGAATGTCATCCTCGGTGAACAAATACCGTTTTTCGGCTGTCGCCGTCCACGCTTTATAAAATCCCTCGCCTCGGTTTTTGACATTGCTGCACACTTTAGTTATATCTGCGCCGAGGCCGCCGCAATCCGCACTTGCACATTCGCTCATGGCGGCTGCAAGGTCGCTGCGGTCATAGCTTATCTTCTCGCGCAGCCTTGTGAAAAACTCCGCACGTGCCTCAAGGCTGTCTGCCCGTATCTTAAAAATGCCGCTGTGGGCGATGCCGAGCAGTACCGAAGCGCCTAAAATACACGCCGCACCGATTATTCTGAGCATCATTGCAAAACACCGCCCTCTGCTTTTAAATTGCGCATATTCTCTATTGTGCCAACGCCCCTGCTTGAACTAAGCTCAACGCAATACTCGGTCAATTCGGTCAAAGTGCGAAATCTGTCCGCCGCCCGTATTGTATCAAAGCTTCTGCCGTGGACGGCATATATCACACTAACACCGCCGTATATGACACTGCAAAGCACGTCCGCCTCGGATTCGCCGAAAATCTCATCACATATAATAACATCCGGAGACATGGTGCGCAGAGCAATCTCCACGGCAGCTTTTTTGGGGCAGCCGTCTATTACGCAGGTGTTTATGCCTATGTCAAACTGTGCGATCCCGTCGCGCATGGAGCATATCTCTCCCCTCTCGTCCGCTATGCAGACGCAGCGCATTTTGCCTGCATCTCCGTTTGATATATATCGCGCTATACTTCTCAACAGCGTGGTTTTGCCGCATTTCGGCGGCGACACTATTGCCGTGGTAAGGCAGGCTGCGCCCCTGTTTATCTCTGCGGCGATATTTTTGCCGAATCCCACCGCGTCGTGCGCTATACGTATGCAGACCGACGACACATTTTTAAAACCGCACACTCTTCCGTCCTTTATGACGGCCGTACCGCATATTCCAACCCTGTGTCCGCCCTTAACCGTCACATATCCGTCGGCAAGGTATTTTTCATATGCATACGGAGAGAAGCCGGTGCATATTTTCACAATCTCATCCGCCAGCTGCGAATCGGTAATATACGCCCTTGCATAATCGTCCGTAGCGCCTCCCTCGCCCAAGAACCGCGAAAAGCCGCCGCCGACGAGGATAATTGCCCCGTGCTTGCGGATTCTTATCTCCTCCAGCGTGTCCCATGCGGCAGCGCCGAGCGTACCAAACAGCGGTACGCAGCGCCGCGGCAGACAAGCAAGTATTTCTGCCTTAAGATTTTTCATAGAATATCTCACTCCGTATCTTGTACAAATATATTATAAGTTGTCCGAAAATAGAACATAAAGCTTGACAAAATGAAGATAATTTTGTAATATAGGCTTAGGTGATTATAATGAACGAAATTTCGGCTAAGACAGATGAAGAAATAGCCCTTATGGCTGGCGGCGGTGATTCGGACGCGACCGATTATCTGCTGAGCAAATACAGAAACGCCGTCCTCGCGGCGGCGCGCAGATATTTTCTCATAGGCGCCGACAGAGAGGATATCATCCAGGAGGGCATGATAGGCTTGTTCAAGGCTGTGCGCGATTATCGCAGCGGCAGTGAGGCTTCGTTTGCCACCTTTGCAAACCTGTGCATCAACCGACAGATTCTCTCGGCGGTAAAATCCGCCACACGCAAGAAGCATATTCCGCTCAATTCATATGTATCTCTCAGCAAATCGGTATATGATGATGAAGCGGAAACCACACTTGAGGATATACTCACAGACAATTTTGAAAAATCACCCGAGGATATTTTTATAAATAAGGAGAAATATTCAAAGACAGAAAAATTGATTTTTTCTTCGCTCAGCAGATTTGAAACAGCAGTGCTGATGCACTATCTGCGCGGAAAATCCTATTCGGATATCGCGTCTGCCCTCGGCAAGAGCGAAAAATCGATAGACAATGCGCTGCAGCGTATAAAAAAGAAAATAGAAAAAAACATCGCCGACGGCGAATAAAATAACGGATATTTGCAGACGAGCAAATATCCGTTTCTTTATTTTATGAAAAAAGCAGTTTTCACGGCAAAGCGAAACAGTAAAGCGGCTCGCAGGTATATATTTAATCTTGGTTCGCTCAGACAGCTGTGCGGTAGCGCAGAACTCGCTCACTCAAAATAAAATATACACCTGCTCGCCCATGTTCCGGTTGCAAAAAATGTTCAGGTTCGGATTTTAATCACCCGCTTTGACAAATATGCCAAAGTGTGTGCATTAACCGCCGCATATGCAGCGACGGCAACAATCACTCCCCACACGACATCCACAAACGAATGCTGCTTCATAAACACGGTTGATGTGCATATGGCAGCCGCCGACGCAATCATAAAGGCACGTACGCCCCTGTCCTTCATGTGCTTTGCCCTGTATGAGGCAAAAAGAGTTGACAGAGTGCCTGTGACGTGCATGGACGGGCACACGTTTGTGCTTGTGTCAAACCCGTAAATCGCGGCGGTAAGCTTAGTGAAAACATTGTCACGGGCAAACTCCGCCGGGCGCAGATTGAGCGCGGTCGGATACACGTAATATGCAATGCAGGCTGCCGTGCTTGTAATCATAATCAGCTTCATGTAATACACAAAGCAATTTTTATCAAAAAACACGCAGTATACCGACATACCTATCATGTATATGAACCAATAAAGGTAAGGCACAACAAAATACTCGCTGAACGGTATAAAATCGTCAAGACGGCAATGTATGAAATGATATTGACTGTCCGGCAGTACCCGGTGCTCCAAAGCCTGAAAAGCTATGAGATATACTATCCAAAATGTCAGCAGCCACAGATGCCTGTACTCGGGAGTGTTAATCTTCCTCAGGCTGAATTTTTTCCGATTCATCAAAACACCTGCCTTAGAGTATTGCAGATTATCTGCTGCGCCGGAGTGGCAAAATTCTTCTCCAGTTTGTCGTGAATATCGTTGTACAGCGCCTCGTCCTCGAGCAGCTTTCTTGTGTTGTTTATCGCCTCTGACACCGAATTTGAGAGCAGCGCATAGCCGTGATTCTCAAAAAATATCCTATTGTAGTTTTCGCAGCCGGCAACAGCGTCCACAAATACCGGCGGAAGGCTCATGGCAGCAGCCTCGGTGGACGTAAGACCGCCTGCCTTGGTGAGTATCACATCGGCGGCATTCATATAGTGCTCTATGTTGGACACAAAACCGCGCAGATGAACAGACTGATATTTCGAAAGCGTGTCGTACAGCTTTTCGTTGCTGCCGCATATCGCCGCGACGGTGCATAATCCGCCCAGGGTCTCCGTCATTGTGGCAATGGTCTCCTCTATGGGGCCTGCGCCCATGCTGCCGCCGACCACAAGCACGGTTTTCTTGTCCGGCTCTACCCCGATGAGTTTCTTTGCCGATTTTTTGTCCTTGCGCGTCTCATAGAAAACCTCGCGCACGGGTATGCCGCTTGCCACAAGCCTGTCTGACTTTATGCCGTTGCGCACATATTCATTTTTGAGATCCTCGTGCGCTATGAAATACAAATCCAAATCCGTGTTATTTATCTCGGGATAGCAGGTATAGTCCGTTGACACATTGCAGGCAAATATCTTGCTGTCCATACGTTTTTTGATGTAGTCAAGCGCAATTGAAGCAAATATATGCACCGACACGATGCAGTCGTATTTATGCGTACACAAAAACTTGTAGAGGTTGTCGGAATAGAGCGAGCAATATTTGTAGAGAAAGGAGTTTTCACCTTTCAGAGTGCCGTTTTCCGCTCTCTTGTAACCCCAGTCAAAGAGCTTCGGCGCATGACGGTATATGAACACATGACCGTTGCATATGATGTTGTTTGCAAAGCTTTTGCCGAAACCGAGAAAATCGGCAATATCACACTGTATTCCGGATTTCTGAAAATATGATTCCAATGCGAGCGCGGCACTGTTATGACCGCCGCCCGTGTTACAGGTCAGTATTAAAATTCGCATTTTTTCTCTCCATTTGTTCCAATAGTTTAATCAGCCGCGGTCTGTTGTATCTCTGAATGATGATGTAAGGCACATTGCCGAGCAATCCGTACAAAACAAAGCACACAAAGCCGAGCAAACCATCGCATATCTGATTAATGCCGAATGACAGGAACACCAGCACAATATGCGACACTTCGGCAATGCAGGTCTCGTTTATCAGGCTGCGCACCGCGTCGGGTGTGAGTTTGCTCAGTTTCTTTGTCGGCATTGATTTTACGTATTTGCTCATGTCGGGCACTTTGTCTTTCCATTTGTTGATTTTCAGTTTATCGTATATCTTGCCCATATGCTCCCATTTGTATGGCTTGAACATATTCTTTTTTGTATTCACGCGTTCACGCGGAACCATGAGTCCGCACAAAAACACAGTGAGCGAGCAGATTATTTCATAAAATGTAATTTTGTAAAACATATCCACACTCATCACCTCTGTACAGTCGTTTTCTTTTGCATTCGGGCACATTTGATTTTGTCCATTTATAGTATTGTATCACATGAAACAAAATATTTCAACATAAACCGACCTTTTTTCAGAACATTTTTCATTGTTAACATTTATTTAACATATATAAATTCAATGCGGAAAATATGCCGTTACATTGAAAAAAACACTTCGCAGAATGAAGTGTTTTTTTATGGCGCGCCGTGTAGAATTCGAATCCACGACCTTCTGGTCCGTAGCCAGACGCTCTATCCAGCTGAGCTAACGGCGCATATCTTTTCAACTCTGTTAGTATACCACAGCAGAAAGATAAAATCAAGCCTTTTTTTCAAAAAAAATTGATTTTTTTGAATATTTTTTTATTTTGGGGTCAATAATAGCCTTGTGATACAAAATGTATTGCGGAAAGGGAGATATAAAAATGGAAAACAAGCAGAACCAGAATAACAATCAGAACAATCAGAACAACCAAAATAACAAAAACAACGAGAAGAAGAACAACAAGAACAACAAAAACAACGAGCTGTAAAAGATAGTAATGCCGTCCTGCATTTCAGCGCAGGACGGCATTATTTTTTACTCTTTCATGATGTTTATTTTGATTCTATCACGGCGCAATCGGTCGCCACGTCATATGCGAGCGAGAAACCGTTTGCGGCGCAAAAATCGGCAACCGCGATGTACTCCTCATCGTTGTGCTCAATAAGTTTTTCCCTGTCTGCCGGCTGCTTTTCACCGCAGACGCTTCTTAAGTAGTTGTACGGTGCATACATACGGCCGTCCTTTTCAAACGGCTTGTTGTCGAACACAAGATATGTGCCGTTGTACGAAATATGCGGAACTGCCTTAGGAGCTATGCTGTACTCCATGCCGTTGACATACAGCTTGCTGCCGACGGCGGAAAGCTTTTCTATCGCAGAGCCGATGAACACTCTGTCAAAATACATTCCGTCCGCAGATACATACACATTTTTGCCGTTGATGTAATAATAAAATCTGTCGGCTGTCTCTATAAAGTCGGGCTTTTTGCCCTCGTATACCGCGTCGTAATATTCCTTGCCGTCTGTGGAAAACTGATAAATCCGTCCGCTTTTTCTCACGGCGAATACTCCGCCGTTGTCACGCGGCAAATCGAATGAACCGTCCGTCAGAGTCCATTCTTTCATATCGGCGGAGCTGTACACCGAGCCGGCATTTACATAGTATGTGCCCCTTGCATAGGACATCTCCGTAGGATACTGATAGAGCGGCACTTCGGACACAAGATTGAAACTGTTGTCAAGATAGTATATTTTGCTGAAGAATTCGCGTATTCCGTAGTAAGGGGTGGAATCGTACAGCGCGGCTTTAACCATGTAGCCGTCTCCCGCGCGCAAAAATTCATATTGATTCCAGTTGCCGTGGAAGATTTTCTCTACCTCGGGCGAGACATTCATCTTCTCCCAGTTCACCCTGTCATATGATCTGTACAGGTCAAAATTCTCCCATTTTATGTAGTCGCTGCCTGTGTAACCGAGGTCCTTGGGCACAACCTGCATAGAATCGTTGTATACCCTCGGCACTGTTTTGGTGTTGGTGAGGGTCAGGCTGTTCTCCATGCCGCCCACATAGTTTGTCGGCAGTATCACCGTGACCGTGAATGTGCGTGAAGCGCCCCCCGGAACCTCAACACAGGCAAGTGTGTCCGATTCTTGGTCGGTGTGCTCGCCCTTGCAGATCGCATAATCATTGACGGGTACGCCGTTTTCGTCTTTCAGGATGACTATGTTGTTAGATGTAGTCTTTAGATTGTAGTTTACATATCTCGTTATTTTGCCCTCATTTGTGACCTTCACCTTGTAGTTGTAGAAAACTCCGTAGTTGCCGAAATTGCCCATGCCCTCCGTCGGCGAATCGACAGTTATGCGGTCATTCGGCACATATTTATTGTATGCCACTCCTGTTGTCTTGCCGGGATATTGGGAAAAATCCGAGCGGTCGATGGCAAACACCCACTCGTTGTCGCGCTTGTCCTCGGGCACATCGGGGCCGTAGTATTTCAGCTTTGTGTCGTCGCGATACCTGAATTCAAACATATCCGAAGCAGCGGTTCTCTCCTTGTTCCACGGGTCGGCATAGGGGTTGAGATGAGTAAACCATTTTGACACGGTGTTGCCGTCGGGCACATAATCATTTTTGACAATGACAGGGAATTCTCCGCCGCCAGTCCAGTCGGCAAAGGTGTACTCCAGGCTCGCGTCAAGCGTATTTGCGTAGTCTGCCACGCCCTTGTATTGCTTCTCGGGTTCATATGAGCCGTAAGCCGGATTTGGGCTGACAAAGCGCCTGTCTCCCACTGTTCCCGTTGACTTTATGGCGGCGATGTTCGCCTCCGCCTTGCCGGAGAGCACCTCAAAATCCGCAAGCAGGAGAACCGGGCGATAGAAAGGCACGGGAGCGTAATCTTTTATGTAATTACTGAGCCATATTTTCTCGCCGGCATTGATTTTCAGGCTAATCTCGTCCATGGTGTGCGTGTTGTATGTAGTGCCGGAGTCAAGCTCCTTTATGGGCATACCGATGTAATCCGCCCATGCATTCATGCAGCCCCACGCCTCCTCGCGCTTGTACACCTCGCCGTTGTAATAATACTTGGAGTGCGCCGGCACCTCAAAGCCGATAGACGTTATCTTTATCTCAGTGTCCTCTATCGCCTTGAACAGCACGTCAAGCTCTATGTCAAATCCCGTCTCGATGATTGCGTTGTTCGCGTCGCGCAGCTCGGTGTGGTTCACATGAGATACAAACAGATTGTACTTGCTCGGCTCGAGAGTGTTGTTCATAAGGTACTTTGCATTCGGGTTTGACGTGTCCGCCAGGTCGGAACGGCGGATAAATTCGTGGTTGTTGCAATATATGTACTTGCCGCTCCCGTCATGAGTGAATTCTATCGGTTTCGGCTCCATGTCAACCTGTGCAAATGCGGTTGTACCCGTGAGCGAAACCGCAATCAGCGCGGACGCAATAATTTTTTTAAACATCTGATTTCCTCCTAAAAAATGTTATCTTACCGAATCGGCATAGCGTGCCAGAGTGAACAAATAATCCGACAGCCGGTTGAAATATCGGATAATTCCTCCGTCAAAGGAGTACTTGCGGACAAACGTTACCGCCCTGCGCTCGCAGCGACGCGCAACGGTTCTGCATATGTCTATGTATGCGGAGTCAGCACAGTCTCCGCATTTTATGATATGGTCGGGCATCTCTATCGACGCCGTGAGCATATCTATGATTATCTCATATTCGCACACGCGCGCGTCATAGTCAAACTCGCCGCAGCCGGCTATATGAGCGCTTATGCGCAATATATCGGCTTGTATCGCGTCCAGTTTTTCACGCACTCCGCTGCACTGACCTATCTTTGCGGCGCCCAAATGCGCTGACAGTTCATCCGCAGTGCCCAGCAGCTCAAAGACAATGTTGTCTTTATCCGCGCCGTGCAGATTTGCGGTAGAGCTTTTGCCGCTGTCACCGTTTTTTGTGTATATCATGCTATCACCTTTCGAAATTTTTTTGAATTTCAACAACAGTATACCACAAAAACACGCCGTTGCCAATAGGTAAAATGCATATTTTACAAACTGTATCGCACAGCTATGCTTTTGCCGCCTGTCAGGTGTCCGCTGCCGCATACGGAATATGCCTTGAGTTTGTCTATGTTTGTTATGATGACCGGCATGGCACTGCGGCGCGCATAGGGAGGCAGTGCGCTCATGTCTATCATGGCGATGAGCTGACCGCTGTTCACCCTGTCGCCGACGTGAACATATGGAATGATGTGCTCCGGTGGCAGTATACTGCCGTAACCTATCCGCACCACTATCATCACTCCATCAAGAGTGCGTACGGTGATTTTGCGCATATTTTCCGATATATCGGCTATTACTCCGTCCGCCGGAGCGTATATTATGCCGCTGTCCGGCATCAGTGCGTATCCGTCTCCGTATACTCTGCAAGAATTCATCTCGTCAAGCTCGTTAAGACTGATGACATCGCCGCTTGCCGGAGATACAAGGTGTTTTCGAGTAAATTTGTTAAGCATAAAAATCCTCCCGAGTTTTTTATGACTATTATGCCGAAAATATGGATTTTTATTCGTGGTTTGCAAAAACGCAAAAGTACGCAAAAAATATAGGGCAAGGATTACTCCTGCCCTATATTTTTTATGTTTTATATTTCAAATTATCTTGAAACACGGCCCGAGCCGTCGCCCTTCATAAGGTTCTTTACTTCATCAAGCGTTACAAGGTTCATATCGCCCTCAATTGTGTGCTTAAGGCAGGACGCCGCAACCGCAAACTCGATTGCATCCTGATTTGAATATCCTGCGAGCATGGCATATATGAGTCCGCCGCCGAAAGAATCGCCGCCGCCCACGCGGTCAACGATTGTCATGTGATATTTCTTTGATTTGTAGAATCCGTCTTCCTTAGCGTCATAGAGCAGTGCCGACCAGTCGTTCTCCGATGCTGAGATGCTCTCTCTGAGTGTGATTGCAACATGAGTGCAGCCGAATCTCTCAACAAGCTGACGTGCAACGTCTTTGTAACCCTCGTCGCTGAGTTTGCCGCCGGTAACATCGGTATTTGCCGCATGGATGCCGAACACTTTGTCCGCATCTTCCTCGTTTGCTATGCAAACATCGACATATTTCATCAGTTCGCCCATAACCTGACCTGCTTTTTCGCTTGTCCAGAGTTTCTTTCTGAAGTTGAGGTCACAGCTGATCTTAACGCCCATCTCTTTTGCCTTTTTGCAAGCCTCCAGGCAGATAGCGGCTGCCTCGTCGCTGAGCGCCGGTGTGATGCCTGTGAAATGGAACCAATCCGCACCCTCGAAGATCACTCCCCAGTTAAAGTCTGCCTTAACAGCAGTAGCTATGGATGAGTGTGCTCTGTCGTATACAACATTGGATGCTCTCTGCGAAGCGCCCTTCTCGCAGAAGTATATGCCCAGTCTCTCGCCGCCGCGTGCGATGTGCTTTGTGCAGATGTTATATTTGCGCAGCTGAGCCATGCAAGCGTCGCCTATGGGGTTGGACGGAATCTTGGTTACAAAGCAAGCGTCGCCGCCGTAATTTGCAACGGACGCCGCAACATTTGCCTCGCCGCCGCCGTACTCTACTTCAAGGCTCTGCGCCTGGATGTATCTCTGATGACCCGGGGTCTGCAGTCTCATCATTATTTCGCCGAATGTAACTACTTTCATTGTATTATCCTCCGATTTTATTATTTTTTAAGAGCCGCTCTTGCAGCCTTAATGTTCTCTACAAATTTCTTTGCCTCTGCGGTGATTGCTTCATAGTCGCCGGTCTTTGCGCCCTTTGTGAGCGACGAGCCTGCGCCAACCGCAACAACGCCTGCCTTTATCCATGCCTCCACGTTGTCTGCGGAAACTCCGCCCGTGGGCATGATGTTAGCCTGCGGAATCGGTCCTTTGATGTCCTTAACCATCTGCGGTCCGAACACGTCTCCAGGGAAAAGTTTTATTATGTCGCAGCCCATCTCGAGCGATTTAACCACATCATGAATGGTCATGCAACCGGGCATACAGGGAACCGCGTATCTGTTACACAATCTGACGGTCGCCTCGTCATAATAGGGGCTGACTATGTACTGCGCGCCTGCGAGAATTGCTATTCTTGCCGTCTCCGCGTCAAGCACTGTTCCTGCGCCGAGGATGATTTCGTCCTCGCTGTAATGCTGCGCCAGCTCCTCGATAACTCTGTTGGCACCGGGAACCGTGAATGTCAGCTCGATTGCCGGTACGCCGCCCTTGATGCAAGCGTCCGTAATCTTGATTGCCTGCTCGGCGCTTGACGCCCTGACAACGGCAACAACGCCTGCTTCCTTGATTTTTGAAATTACTTTCAGCTTATCCATATATATCCTCCTAACTGCAATTTAACCAATTTGGGTACAGTATAACACATTTTCGCAGTTTTGTCAAAACAAAATAATGATTATTTTGCTTTTTTCGCAGTAAAGTATGAATATATTGCCCTCATCGGACATATTGGAAACAATTTGCACTGTTAATTATTTGACGCATATAGTATAATTAATCTACCCCCACTTAGATTTTTCGACAATGAGGATAAAACCAATGAAAAGATTATTGATATTCATCATGACGGCAAGCGTATTGTTTACATCTGCCGCAAGTGCGGCTGCGGCGCCGGTGGCATACTTTGCCGACACAAACGAGCACTGGGCGGAGGACGACATCGAGGAACTGCACTCGATTGGCATAATGCTCGGCGACGGCGAAAATGCCGTCACGGAGAGCAATGTTACACGAGCGGAATTTGCAGCTTTTGCCGCGAGGGCGTTTACCGAGGTTGACGAAAACAATTATTCACAGTACTTTGACGATGTGCCGGGCGGCAGCGTGTTTGCGCCTTATGTGGCGGCAGCATATGAAGCCGGACTTATAAACGGAGTCGGCGGCGGCAAATTTGCTCCCGACGCATATATGACGCGCGAGCAAATCGTCATCATGGTGTCGCGCATAGGCTCGCTGCCGGATAAGTCTCAAAGTGTGAAATTCAGCGACATCAAGTCCGGCTACAAATACATGGCGGAACTCAAAAAAGCCGTCGGCAACGGAATAATAAACGGCTATGATGACGGAAAATTCTATCCCTATAATAACGCAACCCGTGCACAGGCGGCGTCTATGATTATGCGCGCTCTGCGAAGTGCGGATACCGGCACAAGCGGTGCGCAGCAGCTTGCGCAAGAGAGCGTGCAAAGATACTTTGACGACATTGAATATATAATTCAAAATTCTATCGGCAGTGCGCAAAGCGAAGCTAAATACCGTCTGTCGCTCCAAAACGGAGATGTCACCGCAGAGGTGACTGATATCAGAAATGAATCTTCATCTGCCGAGGGTATGCTGACTCAAGCCGAGTTTTCCCTGTCAGTGCGCTTTGCTGCCGCGGCATACACAAGAGATATGAATGCAGCGGTGGTGTGCAAGGTATTAAGCAAAAGCGGCAAAAATTATGTTTACGCCATAAACACACGCTTTATTGAGAGCGGAGAAATAAACCTGGCATGGGATATATCGGCACAAAATCCGACATCACTTCCCGACAGACTTACGCACATATCGCCGAGTGCATATATACTGTCAGACGAAAATCAGTACGGCACGGCGGTAGATATCGGCTTGCAGAGAATAAAACTTTACAATCTGCTCAGCGACGGCTATGTTACGGCGGCACACTCTGCCGGAAAGCAGATTTGGGCAATGTACAAGACGGACTTTAAGACGGCAACCGCAAACGCATTTTTGCACGACGGCGCAGCAATGTCGGTGGCGATTGAATATCTGCGCGCCGAATGTTTGCGCACAGGTATATCGGGGATAAATCTCGATTTTGAAAATATGTATGCGGCGGACGCCGCGGCATATGCAAATCATATGCGCAATCTCACTCTTGCGCTGCACGACATCGGCGTGACGGTATCTGCCGATATAACAAGGTATGAAAAGACGAGCGGCACATGGTCGATGTGCTTTGACAGAGACCGCCTGGCAGAGACTGCGGACTACATCATGCTTATGGCATACGACCAATACTACGCCGGCAGCAAAACCGCCGGCCCCGTGGCGGCGATGAACTGGACGGAGGACAGCGTAAAGCTCACTCTTAATGAAGTGCCATCCGGCAGATTAATCCTCGGCGTGCCTTTCTATGTGCGTTACTGGGAGAGCAAAAACGGCGCAGTGACCGCCACAAGAGCAATATCCATGCAGGCAGCGCAAGCTCTTGCAGACGAAAACGGCGCAGCTGTGGCATACAGCGATGCAGACGGTCTCTACACTGCTTCGTGGGTAAAAGACGGCAAGGAGTGCAAAATGTGGCTTGAGAATGTGCAGAGCATAGCCAAGCGAAAAGGCATTGTGCAAAAATACTCGCTCGCCGGAACGGCAGCGTGGCGGCTGGGGCTTGAAACAAGCGATGTATGGGAATAGCAAAAAGAAGTATGAGCGGATTTTCGATTGAAAGTCTGCTCATGTTTTTTTGTCAAGAATTGTGATTAATGCAAAAAACTATTGAAAAAATCTTTTGTATTTGGTATAATAATTTCTAAAGCTATTGAAAGGGTGAAAAACATGGATAACGAAAAATCCGCAAAAATTCTTGAATTGCTCGAAAACGACTGTATGCTGTCTCTTGAACAGATAGCCACGCTGACTGACATGACAGCCGCGGAAGTCGCCGAAACGATAGATGAACTGAAAGATGAAAAAATACTCCTTTGCAACAAGAGCGTCATCAACTGGGAAAAGACGGACAAGGAATTCGTCACCGCGCAGATAGAGCTGAATGTAACTCCGCAGCGCGGCGAGGGTTTTGACAAGATTGCCGAGAGAATATATAAGTACCCCGAAGTGCGCTCGCTCTACCTTATGGCAGGTCAGTACGATCTGCTTGTGTTTATAGAGGGCAAAACCATGAAGGAGGTTGCGCTGTTTGTAGCAAACAGGCTTGCGCCAATGGATTGCGTCATCGGCACATCCACGCACTTCGTCCTCAAAAAATACAAGGATCAGGGAGTTATCTTTGAGGACAACGAAATTGACGACAGGCAGGTGATTACGCTGTGATGGATTTTAATATACAGGATTTTATCAATAACAAAGTAACGACCATGCAGCCGAGCGGTATCAGAAAATTCTTTGATATCGTCAGCACTATGAATGGTGCAATCAGCCTCGGTGTGGGCGAACCCGATTTCGCTACCCCGTGGCACATAAGAGACGCCGGCATTTATTCACTGGAAAAAGCTCAGACGCACTATACCTCTAATTCGGGTCTGCTTGAACTGAGACAGGAGATCTGCCGGTATGTAAAAAAATTCGACTTAGACTACACCCAGTCCGAAACGCTTGTGACCGTCGGCGGCAGCGAGGGCGTAGATCTTGTTATGCGCACATTGCTCGAACCGGGCGATGAGGTGCTCATTCACGAGCCATCCTTTGTGTGCTACAAACCGTGCGCAACTCTCGCAGGCGGTGTGCCTGTGACAATTGAGACCAAGGCGGAAAACGACTTTAAGCTCACTCCGGAGGAGCTGGAGAAAAAAATCACCCCCAGGACAAAGCTCCTTGTTCTCTCCTATCCGAACAACCCCACGGGCGCTATTATGACGCACGAAGATTTGGAAAAAATCGCCGAGGTGATTAAGAGACACAACATAATGGTGCTGTCCGATGAAATATACGCCGAGCTTACATACGGCGGCAAAAAGCACTGCTCCATAGCAGCTTTGCCCGATATGAAAGAGCGCTGCATAGTTGTCAACGGATTTTCAAAGGCATATGCCATGACAGGCTGGAGACTGGGATATCTGCTTGCGGACGAGGTGCTCGTCAAAGCTATGACAAAGGTGCACCAGTATGCAATAATGAGCGCCCCGACCACAAGCCAGTATGCGGCTATTGAGGCACTGAAGAACGGTGACAAATCCATACGCGCGATGGTGGACGAATATGACGGCAGACGCAAGCTGATTGTGGACGCATTCAACAGGCTCGGTCTGCCCAGTTTTGAACCTGAGGGCGCTTTTTACATCTTCCCATGCATAAAGTCAACCGGACTTACAAGCACGGATTTCTGCGAAAAGCTGCTGTACGACCAAAAGGTGGCGGTAGTGCCCGGCACGGCATTCGGCGAATGCGGCGAAGGTTTCATCCGTGTGTCCTATGCATACAGCATAAAGCAGATTAACACTGCGGTCGAGAGAATAGAAGAGTTTTTGAAAAAAATGAGAAAGAGTGAATGAACATGGCATTTAACATAGTTCTGGTAGAGCCTGAAATACCACAGAACACAGGCAACATAGCGCGCACCTGCGCCGTCACGGGCACAAGACTTCATCTTGTGAAACCTTACGGATTCCGCATAACGGACAGGAACTTAAAGCGCGCCGGTCTCGACTACTGGCATCTGCTCGACGTTACGGAATATGACAGCTTGGATGATTTTTTGGAGCAGCATAAGGATGACAGAATGTTTTATGCCACATCAAAAGGAACCCACCGTCACAGCGACATTGAGTTTTGCGACGGCGATTATATACTGTTCGGCAAGGAGACCAAGGGATTGCCCGAATCACTGCTTGCCGGGCGCCCCGACAGATGCATACGCATACCGATGATAGGCGGTGCGCGGTGTCTCAATCTGTCAAACTCGGCTGCGGTTATTGTGTATGAGGCACTGCGGCAACAAGATTATTTTGACCTTGAGACAAAGGGATATCTAACTCAATTTTAATTACAAAACGGAGGCACAGCATGAAACCAATCAAGATAATGACAGACACGGCGTCGGACATAACGCTTGAACTCGCAAAGGAAAATGACATAGAACTTCTGCCGATAAACATCAGTTTCGGCGAAACGCAATATAAGGACAGATATGACCTGACATCCGACGAATTTTACAAAAAGATGGAGAACGTTGACGAACTGCCGAAAACCGCGCAGATAACCGTCAGCGAGCACTACGACGAATTCAAAAAATTCTCGGACGGCTGCACAATCATATACTGCCCCATATCGGCAAAGGGCAGCGGCACGGCGCAGTCGGCAAACATGGCTAAGCAGATGATAGAGGAAGAAAATCCCGATGCCGACATACGCATAGCCGAGTGCAACACCTTCACCTACGGCTACGGTCTGTGGGTGCTGAGGGCGGCAAAGATGGCAAAAGACGGCGCAAGCGCGGACGCCATCGTAAATATGCTTAACAAAAACATCGCCGACACGGAGATTATTTTTGCCGTGGAAGATCTCAAATATCTGCGCAGGGGCGGCAGAATATCCCCCGCGGCAAATATCCTTGCAAATGTGCTTGACATAAAGCCGATACTCACCATAGACGACGGTCTTGTGACGGGCAAGGACAAAGTGCGCGGCTCAAAGAAGCTTTACAAAAAGCTGCTCGACATCCTTGTTGCGGATGCAAGAGAGGATTATGACCAGACGATTGTGATACTCCACGGACAGGCTCCCGACAAAGCGGAGATTCTTAAAAATCTTCTGCTTGAGAACACCCCGTTTAAGAACACCGTCACCGTTGAGGTCGGCCCCACCATCGGAGTGCACACGGGGCCGTCGGTTATTGCCTATGCTTTCCTGAAAAAATGACGAAGAGCGTCGGATTTCCAATGACCGTTTTGTTAAAAATATAACAAGTTTGTTTGAAATATAAGATTTTTTAGCAAACTGCTTGAAAAATTTATTAAATTATTATCTGTATTAGCAATTATACTTGCGGTAATGTTTATTATAATGCCATTATCATTTAAAGCTATGAATATAACTAAGGGTGGTAAGCAAGAGATGCTATCCATGCCATTTCAGATGACAGCAAGGTATGTAACTTATTATAAAGATGAGATGCCTAATGATGAATTAGAAGTAATCGATAAAGTCATAGGATTAGATAATATAGAAGAAAGATATGATCCGTTAAATGCAGATCCTATTAAGGGCTTCGGTCAAAGAGCTGATGGAGAATATTATGACAAATATATAAAGGTGTGGTTTAAGGAAGGTAAAAATCATCCGAAAGTATATTTTGAATCTGCATTTGCAATGATGTCGGGATGGTTTTCTCTTTATCCCGCAACGCCATTGCTTAATATGAATCACCATACATCACTTAGGAATTTATTTGATGAGGATGTTACACGCAGGCATGGTTTTTTTGAGAGCACTGCGGAGATGGTACAAAACATTATGGATACATGGGGCAAGATACCAGTGCTAAACTTTTTCATATCATATGGACTATATGCCATATTAATTCCTTCTTTTGCTGTATGTACACTTTTTAATTCAAAAGAAAAAAGAAAAAACAAGTATTGGTTAGTAGCCGTACCGATAGCTTTATCTGTAATTATAGGATTGTTTTTAGCTCCTTTATCAATGCATATAGAAGGAAAAAGATATTTATATCCTCTCACATACTCAGCTCCATTAATTTTGATGTGGCTGATGTATACGGCAGGATTTAAAAATAAAGACAAAGATACTTATGAAGTAAATGACAGCTATAATAATCATCATGAATAAAAAATAATTATGATTTAAACACATATGATATA
>CAJLYL010000020.1 GCA_905210855.1 uncultured Clostridia bacterium | reverse complement strand
ATCTATGCAGTTATCCTTGTTTCCTGATATAGGTTTCGGTTGCTGCTGAAAAAATTGGGAAACTCAAATGAAAAATGTGTTGCGCAAATTCGGTTTATATGATAGGATATAGATATAATCAAAAAAATCGGAAGTGACAAGATGACGACGGAAACACGAAAGATATTTTTTGCTCTGCTGCGCAATGCGCTCAGCGGAGAGAAGATGACGGAAGAGGAAAAGGCAGACATAAAGGCGAAAATATCCGATGATGTGCTGTCTGAGATATACGATACTGCGGACAGGCAAGACCTTGCGCACCTTGTCGGCTATGCACTGATAAACAGCGGCATCGCAAAAAAGGGCAGCGAGATGTACGACAGGTTTTATGCCGCGCAGTTTGTAGCCATGTGCAGATATGAAAACATCAGCAATGTTTTAAAGCAAGTATCGGAGCAGCTTGAAAAAGCGCAGATAGACTATCTGCCGCTCAAGGGCGCCGTCATGAGGAAATACTATCCGCAGCCGTGGATGAGGACGAGCTGCGACATAGACATCCTGGTGCACGAGGCAGACGCGGAAATGGCGGCGGCGGAATTAAAAAACAGCTGCGGTTACGCGGTGGAAACAGCAGGCTCGCACGACATATCCCTGTTCTCGCCGACGGGAATACACATAGAGCTGCATTATCAGCTTATCGAGGAGCGTGTGATGCCGGATGCGGAGAACATCCTGCGCAATGTATGGGCGGACTCTCACGTGAGGGACGGTTTTGGCTGTCAATACGAGATGAGCGACGCGATGTTCTATTTCTATCATCTTGCGCACATGGCAAAGCATTTTCAGATTGGCGGCTGCGGAATAAGGACATTCGCCGACCTGTGGATTCTTGATAACCTCGGCGGCGCCGATTTTGAGGGAAGAGATGAGCTGATGAAAAAATCCGGATTGGAACGCTTTGCGGCAGCGGCGCGCCGGCTGAGCGCGGTGTGGTTCGGCGGAGCCGATGACGATTCACTTAGCTGTCAGATGCAGGATTACATACTGTCCGGCGGCGTGTACGGTTCAAACGAAAACCGCATTGCGGTGCAGCAGCAGAAAAAGGGCGGCGCACTGAAATATGCGCTCTCAAAAATCTTTTTGCAATATGATTCGCTGAAATTTCACTACCCCATATTGCAGAAATACCGTTTTCTCACTCCGGTTATGGAGGTGCGCAGGTGGGGCAAGCTGATATTTTGCGGTCATGCGCGCAGAAGTCTTAAGGAATTGAATTACAACAAAAATATAACGAGCGAGCAGGCTGATGAAACAAGGCTGTTTTTGCAAAAGCTGGGGCTGGATTGAATCCGCCCCGGCTTTTTCCTTACATAATACGAATCTTCCATCGCTTAAGCTGACGCACATAGAGAGCAAGACCGACTGCGCCGGCGACTGTCTCTGCGACGGGGAAGACAATCCGGGTGTAGTTCAGACCGATTTTTGAAAACAGCCAAAACACGGGTACGAGCACGAATATCTGCCGCGTGAGGGATAGGATAAGGCTTGGCACTCCCCTGCCGATTGCCTGAAAAAACACCGGCAGCATGAGCGAGAACACGGCGGATATAAAGCTTGTGCCGATTATGGGAAAAGCCTTTTCTCCTATCTCCATGACCTTGTTCTTTGTTGTATAAATTGGCTTCTCCTCAAGGAGAAGGCTAAATAACCGCAAACCCCTGTTTCTGCAAAACAACATAATCTCCTGCGGTGGTGGCGAGGTGGAGCGCAAAGGGATTTTTTGCAGTCAGGGTGTACGGCATATCGCCGGTGTTAATCACCGCGCGCACGGTTTCGTCATTCAGCCTGCGCTCAACGGTGAGCACCGCGTCGTCCGCAGTCACGCTCACGCTGCCGCGGCGCAGTGCCGCGCTGCTGTTTTTCAGCTGAGACATCTGTCTGACAAACGCCGTTATCGCGCCGCCGTCCTTATCCCAATCAAAATATCGGCGGTTAAACGGGTCTTCAAATCCCTCCATGCCGATTTCGTCTCCGTAATATATGCACGGACAGCCGGGCAGGACGAACTGGAGCATTATGCAGAGCATTAGGCGCGTGTGCGCCCTCCTCGTCTCCTCGTCCGTCATGACATAGTGCGCCTTTGCATCGCGCGCCATGCCCATGTCCGCGCCGGACAGCACCGTCATCACCCTTGCCGTGTCGTGCGTGGACAGACTGTTCATCAGCCTGTGGAGCACCGGCTCGGGGTAGTTTTCCGCAATGGTCATCACCGCCGCGGCAAAGTCTGCCGCGCCCGTCTGTTCGCGCGCCAGCGCGATGATTGCCTGCATAAACGGGTAGTTCATCACAGAGTCAAGCTCCGCGTCGGAGAAATATCTTCTTCTGATATCATATGCCGTCTTATTGGACGCGTCTTCCCACACCTCACCTATCACAACCGAGTTTGGTTTTTCTGCGTGCACGGTTTCGTGCAGCAGCTTGATAAAAGCGTCCGGCAGCTCGTCCGCCACGTCAAGGCGGAAACCGTCTGCGCCCATGCGCAGCCAGTGGCGCACCACGCTGTCCTCGCCCGTGATGATGTATTCAAGGTATTCCGGACACATCTCGTCAACGCACGGCAGGGTCTCTATGCCCCACCACGATTCATATCCGATAGGGCTGCTGTCAAACCGATACCACTTGCGGTACGGCGATTCCGGATCGTTGTATGCGCCGCCGCCGAAGATGTTATCCTTGTCAAAATATATGCTGTCCGACCCCGTGTGCGAGAAAACGCCGTCGAGGATTATTCTGATATCAGAATCGTGTGCGGTCTTGCACAGCGACACAAAATCTTCCTCCGTGCCCAGCAGGGGATCAATCTTCATGTAGTTGCAGGTATCGTAGCGGTGGTTTGAGAATGCCATGAAAATCGGGTTGAGATATATCACGGACACGCCGAGGGATTTCAGATAGCCGATTTTCTGCTCTATGCCGCGCAGATTTCCGCCGAAAAAGTCGTTATTGAGGATTTTGCCCTCGCTGTTGGGGCGGTATTCCGGACAGTCGTGCACATCGGTGTGCACATAGTAGGGTTGCAGCTTGTCCTCTGGCATGGGTTCATTCTCGCGGAAAAATCTGTCGGGAAAAATCTGATACATCACCCTGCCGGCAAAGTCGTTTTCGGTGTAACCGTCCTTTGGGTAACAGGTAAGCTGCCATTTGCCGCCCTCGCTGATATTTGTGTCGTGCTCGCCTTGCTTAAACAGGTCGAAAGCGCCGTCACGCGTGGTTATGCGGAAATAGTAGAAATACAGATTAGTCTCGGCGAGCGAGAATGTGCCTGTGTATACATCGTAGCCGCCGTCCGATGATGTCATGGTCATGAGAAACGACGCGCAGTGACCCGAATCCGTGTCAAATTCCACGGATACATGGGTCGTCATGCATGACGAAGGAATGTACAGGTTAAGTGTACATTCCTCATCTTGTTTTATGCAGCCGAAAGGCTGTTTGAATTTTGGGTTTTTGCTGTCATATAGTATTCGCATATGATTCACCTGCGGTTGTGTTTAGTGTTGGTTTTTTCGGTGCGATGGGGTCATCGGTTCGTACACCTCATCACCGCCTTGCGGCGGAGCTTCTCCTCAAGGAGAAGCCTTTTGCGCAACACAAATTTATGCAAAGGCGAGGGTGTGTATTTTATTTTGAAAACCGAATTATATTTTCCGTTATCTGCAATGCCAGATATTCTTTGCGTACTCGGTAATTGAGCGGTCGGCAGAGAATATGCCTGCCTTGGCAATGTTCGTGAGCGACATATTCATAAACTTGCGCTCGTCCTTGTATGTCTCGGACACAAGCTCCTGCGCCTTTACATAAGAATCGAAGTCGGCAAGATTCATGTATGCGTCCGCCACGCCGTAAGCGTTTGTGAGCAGAGATTTTGCAATGTCGTCAAAACGTGCGCCGAGCACATTTGATGTGAGCATATCCACAACCGCCTTCAAATCTGCACTTGCGCGCAGATATTCCAGCGGAGAATAGCCGCGTCTCCACAGCGCTTCCACCTCGTCCGCTTTCATGCCGAAGATGAATATGTTGTCGTCGCCCACCTGCTCCGCAATCTCGACGTTTGCGCCGTCGAGCGTACCGAGGGTAACCGCACCGTTAATCATCAGCTTCATGTTGCTTGTGCCGGACGCCTCTTTGCCGGCAATGGATATCTGCTCCGAGATGTCCGCCGCAGGGATGATTATCTCGGCAAGCGAAACCTTGTAGTCCTCAATGAACACGACTTTTATCTTGTCGCGGACAACGGGGTCGGAGTTAATAGTGTTCGACACCGCTATGATGAGGCGGATAATCTGCTTTGCCATGAAATATCCTGCCGAAGCCTTTGCCGCAAAGATGAATGTGCGCGGCGGTATGTCAAGGTTCGGGTTCTCCTTAATCATCCTGTACATATGCAGAATCTGCAGTACATTGAGCAGCTGGCGTTTGTATTCGTGCAGACGCTTTATCTGTACGTCGAATATGGAATTCGGGTCTACATTTACGCCGTTTGCACCCGAGATGTAGTCGCACAGGCGCAGTTTGTTGTCGTATTTAATCTTTTTCAGCCGCTTGAGCACCTCGGGGTCGTCGTGATATTTAAGAAATTTTTCAAGCTCGGTGCTGTCCTTTTTGAAACCGTCGCCGATAAGCTCGGAGAGCAGCGATGTAAGTCCGGGGTTGGACTGGCACAGCCAGCGGCGGTATGCAATGCCGTTTGTCACGTTGATGAAACGGCTCTTGTCGATGTTGTAGTAATCGCGGAAGATACTGTCAACAAGAATCTCTGTGTGCAGCTTGGACACGCCGTTTATCATGTGGCAGCAAGCCAGGCAGAGGTTTGCCATGCGCACCTCGCCGTTTGCGATAACTGCCATGTAGTCAATCTTTGCGTAGTCGCCCGGGTAAATCTCGTTCAGCTTGAGCAGCAGACGGCGGTTAATCTCGGCAACTATCTGATAGATTCGCGGCAGCTGCTCGCGGAACATACCTTCCGACCATCTCTCGAGCGCTTCGCTCATGACGGTGTGGTTGGTGTAGGAGAGGGTCTTTTGAGCGATCTCCCACGCGTCATCCCAGCCGTAACCGTATTCGTCCATGAGCAGTCTCATCAGCTCGGGCACACACAGCGCCGGATGAGTGTCGTTGATGTGGACGGATACCTTGTCGGCAAGGTTGTCCAGTGTGGAATATTTTTTGAAATGCTTTGCGAGAATCGTTTGCAGTGACGCGCTCACAAAGAAATACTGCTGTTTGATACGCAGAATTTTGCCCTCGATGTGGTCATCCGCCGGATAGAGCACCTTGGATATGACCTCGGCTTTGTTGTTCTCCTCCAGAGCTTTTGCATAATCGCCGCGCGAGAACGCCGCCATGTCAAGGTTCTTGGGCGATTTTGCACTCCAGAGCACCAGTTTGTTCACTGCCGGTGTGTCGTAACCGGAGATGAACATATCGTATGGCACGGCGATTACGCTGCTGTAATTTTTCAGCTCGGCGTGATAGCCGTTTTCATCTGTGCTCTCCTCAACATAGCCGCCGAATTTTACTTCAACGGATTCGTCGGTGCGCGCCATCAGCCACACATCGCCGAGGTTGAGCCAGTCGTCGGGGAATTCCATCTGCCAGCCGTCGATTATCTTCTGCTTGAATATGCCGAATTCGTATCTGATGGAATAGCCGGTTGCCGGTATGCCGAGAGATGTAAACGAATCCATGTAGCACGACGCCAGTCTGCCCAGACCGCCGTTGCCGAGGCCTGCGTCCGGCTCTATGGCATAGATGTCGTGAATATCAACGCCCACGCTCTTGAGCGCGTCAGCAAAAGGTTCTTCTATGCACAGGTTGTACAGGTTGTTGTGCAGTGATGTGCCCACGAGGAACTCCATGCTCATGTAGTACACGTGTTTGTCGCCTTTTTCATTCTCTTTTTTGGAGAACTCCATGTTTTTGTCTATCAGCAGGTCTCTGATGATGTAGCAGATTGTCTGATAAACCTGTTGTTTGGTTGCGTCCTTGAGGGCACAGCCGAAGTATTTGCGGTTGTGTTCCTCCATGAGCGCAAGTGCTTTTTTCTTATCAATTTTCAATATGATCATTCCTTTCGGTTGAGTATTCTTTTGCATATGGGGACGAGGGGGGACAGGATGATTTTACATCCCCTCATTCAGAAAGTTTTATTAATTAATAAAACTTTCTGAATGAGGTCTCGGCTCCGCCTCGGTCGGCGCTTGAATCCCTCCGCCGCTAACGCGGTCCCTTTCTCACCTGCCGGTTCGGTCGGCGATAAACGGTTGCCAACGGCAACCGTCGCCCTTGCACAGGGGAGCCTTGCGCAAGGGCACAAATTTCGCACAAAGGTGAGGGGTGTATTGTATTTTTAGTGTGGCGAAGGTATTCCGCCGACGGATGAGTGTTTATTTGTGCGTAATTTGCGGGTCGATGTGGGCATCGACCCCTACCGCCAAACTCAGATTTTATGTAAAGGCTCGGGGAATATGTTGTGTGTCAGCGAGATCCACAGCTATCTCAGGGTTCCCAAAATAGTGGTAGCGCAGCGTGCTATTTTGGGAAAAAGGAGAAACAGCAAAGCGAGTAAGCTGTAAATCTCCGATTTGCAGTGCACGATGCGCGGCTTGTTTCGACGCCGTCGCGTGTCGAGCAGATACATAACATATGCCACGATCCGATACACAGTTTAATTCTCCGCGCTCACCCTTCCTGCCCCGTCAGTTCCTTATATATTCCGTTATACAGCTCCGCAGGCACTCTCCAGCTGCTGTCGTAGCGCATGATGTTTGCTCTGAATTTGTCAAGCCTTTCTCTGTCGCGGTAAAAATCCGCCGCGCGGCGCACCGCGTCGAGCATATCGTGCGCATTGAATGCCTTGAAAGTGAAACCTCTGCCCTCGAGGGTTGCGGTGTTTATCGGCGGCACAGTGTCCACCAGTCCGCCCGTCTCGCGCACTATCGGCACTGTGCCGTAGCGCATGGCAATCAGCTGAGACAGACCGCACGGCTCGCTCTTGGACGGCATGAGGAAAAAGTCCGCTCCGGCGTAAATCCTGTTGGCAAGCGCCGCGTCAAAGGTTATGCGCGCGGCAACCTTGTCCGGATGATTGTATGCCAGGAAGTTGAATAAATCTTCATATCGCCTGTCGCCCGTGCCGAGCACGATAAGCTGAATGTCCATGCTCACAAGGTCGCCTGCCACGCGCTCCACAAGCTCAAATCCCTTGTGCCCCACAAGGCGCGATATCATCGCAACCACGGGCACATCTCCCCTCACCGGCAGTCCCATGCTGCGCTGAAGATTCTCTTTGCAGCCGTCCTTGCCGCCAAGGTCTGTCGGCTTGAAGTTGTAGGGGATTGTCTTGTCCGTCTCGGGGTTGAACAGCTTTGTGTCTATGCCGTTGACTATGCCGCACGTTTTGTAGCGGTTCTCGGAAAGTATGTTCTCCAGCCCGTATGCAAAATATGCGTAGCTCAGCTCGTGCGAATAGGTGTCGGATACGGTGGTTATCTTGTCGGCGAGCACTATGGCGCATTTGAGCGCGTTAATCATGCCGTCAAACGTTGCTGCGTTGCGCCAGCCCTCGTCCACACCAAGCACCTCGGAGAGGAAATCCGGCTCTGCCTTGCCCTGATATTCTATGTTGTGTATGGTGAACACTGTTTTTATGTGTTCATGCCGTGCGCTGTATCCGTAGAGCGCCTTAAGCAGCAGCGGCACAAAACCCGTCTGCCAGTCGTTGCAGTGGATTATGTCGGGACAAAAATCTATGTGATTTATCGCCTCGAGCACCGCTTTGGAGAAAAACGCAAATCTCTCTCCGTCGTCATTGTAGCCGTAGGGGGCGTCGCCGCGGCAGAAATAGTATTCGTTGTCTATGAAATAATATGTCAGGTCGGGGCGCTTGTTTTTGCCGGCTCCGCCGCCCTTTATCGTCTTTTTGAATACTCCCACATACACGCTGCGCCATGCAAGCGGCATATAAAAGCTCGTGACAAACTCTGCGTCTGCCGCCGTGCCGAATTTCACCTTGCCGTAGTACGGCAGAATGACGCACACTTCGTTGCCCTTTATGCGGTTAAGCTCCGGAGGCAGCGCACCGGCAACATCGCCGAGACCGCCGGATTTTATAAACGGCGCTGATTCGCCTGCTGCAAATAATATCTTCATTGGTTTTCATACCTTTCAAATTGTATTTGTGTCACACCGTTTCGCCCTTGCGCACAACCACGGGAACGCTTGACGCGCCCTTGAGGATTGCCGAGGGGGAGATGGTTACGTCCTTGTCTATGATGGCATAGTTTATGGTCGCGCCCGCGCCTATGCGCGAGCCTTGCATAACTATGGAGTTGCGCACAACTGCGCCTTTTTCCACAACCACATCGCGGAAGAGGATGGAGTTCTCCACCTTGCCGTAGATGTTGCAGCCGTCTGCCACAAGTGCGCCGCTTACGATGCTGCCGTCGTGATAGTATGACGGCGCTTCGTCGCGCACCTTGGTGTGGATGGGTGCATCCGGCTTGAAGATATCCTTGCGGATGCCCTCGTCCATCAGCTTGAAATTGTTCTTGAAATACGCCACGGTGTTGTGGTTACGCAGAACCGCACCGTCAAATTTGTAGGCGTTTATCTTTATGGAATCATCATTGAAGCGTGTGAGCAGATAGTCTTTTTCAAAACTGTATCTGCCGCGCGACACATAGTTGTTGATTATGTTGATGAGCGCCTTGCGCCCGATGATGAACATACCCATGCCCACAAGCGGCTTGCCCTCGAGCATATAGCCTATGGCAAGGTCGGTGACTGTTCCGTCGTCATCCGCCTTTACCACAAAATCGCTGTCGCCGCACTCGTAGGAATCTATCTTATCGTTGGCGATGACCGTTACATCCGCGCCGGAATCTATGTGCGACTTAAGCGCCAGCTCGTAGTCTATGCTGCATATGACCGTAGCGTCGCACATGAGCACGTAATCCGGCTTTGCGGCGTTAAGGAAGGTGACAGCGTTGCTGAGTGCCTCCAGGTTGCCGCGGTACACATTTGTCAAACCCGTGCCGAATGGCGGCAGGATATACAGGTTGGAGTTCTTGCCGCCCAAATCCCACTCGACTCCCGAGCCGATGTGATCCATAAGCGACTGGTAATTGTATTTTGTGATGATGCCTATGTGATTTATGTTTGAGTTTACCATATTTGACAAAACAAAATCCACAAAGCGGTATCTGCCGCCGAAAGGCACAGACGCCATAGTTCGGTGGGCTGTCAGCTCACCCATTGTAGAATCATAGATGTTTGAAAAAATAATTCCGCTCATTTTCATAATAGCCGCACCCCTTTATTCTATAACTTTTCCGTCTGATATTTCTCTGCCCTTGCCCACAACGCAAATCTCCTTGTTTGCGTTGTCTCCGCTGCACGGAGTACCGACCTTTGCGCCCACTCCTATGGTGCACTCCTCGCCTATGATGGCGTATTCTATCACCGCGCCGTCCTTGACGGTGACGTCGGGCATGATTACGCTGTGGCGGATTACCGCGCCCTCGCCGACCGTGCAGCCGGTGGATATGACGGAGTTGTCAATCTCGCCGCGGATGGTGCAGCCCTCGGCTATGAGGGAGTTGTTCGTCTTTGCGGCGGACGAAACGAAGGTCGCCGGTTTTGCGTAGTTTCGCGCATATATCTTGAAATCGGGGTCTTTCAGCTCAAGCGGCACATCGGGGTCGAGCAAATCCATGTTTGCCTCCCACAGGCTGCGGATAGTGCCGACATCCTTCCAGTAGCCCCTGAAAGGATAGGCGAACATTGACCTACCGTCCGAGAGCATCTTGGGGATGACGTCCTTGCCGAAGTCGTTTGACGAATCGGGGTTTGCCTCGTCCTCCACAAGATACTTGCGCAGCACTTCCCAGGTGAAGAGGTACACGCCCATAGAGGCCTTGGTGCTCTTGGGGTGTGCCGGTTTTTCTTCAAACTCATAAATGGAGTCGTCATCTCTGGTATTCATTATGCCGAAACGTGACGCCTCTTCAAGCGGCACATCGAGCACCGCTATGGTGCACTCGGCGTTTTTATCCTTGTGGAAAGAGAGCATCTCGGAATAATCTGCCTTGTAAATGTGGTCTCCCGAGAGCACGAGAACATACTTGGGGTTGTACATATCGATGAAGCTTATGTTCTGATAGATTGCATTTGCGGTACCTTTGTACCATTCGCTGTTGTCGCTCTTGGCGTATGGGGGCAGGATGTGTACGCCGCCGAAATTGCGGCTCAGACCCCACGGAGCGCCGTTGCCGATGTATGCGTTAAGCTCCAGCGGCTGATATTGGGTCATTATGCCGACTGTGTCTATATCGGATTTTACGCAGTTTGACAGCGGAAAATCGATAATGCGGTATTTGCCGCCAAACGGCACCGCCGGTTTAGCCGTGTTCTCGGTCAAAACTTTCAGTCTGCTTCCCTGACCGCCTGCCAGAAGCATTGCAATACATTCTTTTTGCATCTTATACATAAAACAAAACCTCCTTGTGTTTCTTTATTTTCCAGCCGATTGTGAATCATGCAAAATGACTTTGAATCTCAACATTGCTGCGCAGTTTTGCAGCCTTCCCCTTGAGGGGAAGGTGTCGCCGAAAGGTGACGGATGAGGTGTGGATTGCGCATGAAAGCGCTGACGCCTGTGTAACGCTCACCTTTGTGAGCGACACCTCGTCAGTCAGCCGTTTCCATTCAGCGTTATTTTGCAAAATAATGTTGAATGGGCTGCCGGCTTCTCCTCAAGGAGAAGCCTTGGATTTGATGAGAACAATTCAAATGCCGATGGATTCATCTTATTTATTTTTTGTTACCGTCCAAAATGTAGAAACTTGTTGACATTGCAGGTATTGTAATCTCTATGCTTTGCTCAAAGCCGTGCATGGGCGTGCCCTTTGCCTTGGCTCTGCCGAGCCTCGGCGTTGCGCCGCCGTATGCCGCCTTGTCGCTTGTAAACACGCACTTGTATGTACCCTTGTCCGGCACGCCTATCTTGTAGTCTGTGCGCGTGACGGGGCAGAAGTTAGACACTGCTATCAGATATCCGCCCGATTTGTCGCGGCGGATAAACGCCGCCACGCTCTGCGCGTTGTCGTCGGGCACTATCCATTGGAAGCCGCTCCAGTCGGAGTCATTCTCCCACAGCTGCGCGTGATTTAAGTAGAACTTGTTCAAATCCTTTACGTAGGTCTGCATCTTCTTGTGCAGGTCGTATTCAAGCAGAAGCCAATCCAGCTCCTTGGCGTAGTTCCATTCTATAAACTGTGCGAATTCTCCGCCCATAAACAGCAGCTTTTTGCCCGGGTGCGCCATCATGTAGCCGTAGAATGCGCGCAGATTTGCAAATTTCTCATCATATTCGCCCGGCATCTTGCCTATGAGCGAGCATTTGCCATGCACCACCTCGTCGTGAGACAGCGGCAGAATGTAGTTCTCCGAAAAGGCGTATGTAAGCGAGAATGTCAGGTTGTTGTGCTTGCCCTTGCGAAAGAGCGGGTCTGCCGACATATAGCTGAGCATATCGTTCATCCAGCCCATGTTCCACTTGAAGTTGAATCCCAGTCCGCCGTCATAGGGCGGCTTGGTTATCATGGGGAAAGCCGTGGATTCCTCGGCAACCATTATTGCTGACGGGTTAAACTCAAATGCGGCGATGTTGAGTTTTTTGAGGAACTCAATCGCCTCCAGGTTGTAGTTGCCGCCGTATTTATTGGCGCGCCAGCCGCCGTCGCGTTTGCCGTAGTCCAGGTAGAGCATGGACGCCACGGCGTCAACGCGTATGCCGTCTATATGATAAATCTTCTGCCAGAACACCACATTTGATATCAGAAAGGAGAGAACCTCGTTTCTGCCGTAGTCAAAGATACGCGTGTTCCAGTCGGGATGCTCATTTTTGAGCGGGTCGGAATATTCGTAGCAGAAGCCGCCGTCAAATTCCATAAGCCCGTTTTCATCCTTGGGGAAATGCGCTCCCACCCAATCCAGAATTACTCCTATGCCGCCTTTGTGGCAGATATCCACAAACTTTGCAAAATCCTCCGGAGTGCCGTAGCGCGATGTGGGGGCATAATATCCCGTTACCTGGTACCCCCACGACGGGTCGTAGGGATATTCTGACACAGGCATTATCTCTATGTGGGTGTAACCCATCTTTTTGACGTATGGCACAAGCTGCTTTGCCAGCGATACATAGTCAAAATAGTTGCCGTCGGCGTGTTTGCGCCACGAGCCGAGGTGCACCTCATATATGTTCATGGGTTGCTCCAGCGGCTTGTACGATTTTCTCTTTTCTATATACTCGCCGTCCGTCCATTTGTAGCCGCTTATGTCATACACCTTTGAGGCATTCTCGGGGCGTGTGCACATATGGAACCCGTAAGGGTCGCTCTTCATTTTATATTCGCCCTTTGGGGTGAGAATGCAGTATTTATAGTTATCGTACTGCTCGGCATTCTCAACATATACCTCCCACAGACCGCCGTAGGTGCGGTTCATGGGGCAGGCGGACTTGTCCCAATCGTTAAAGTCGCCCGTCACGGACACAGACCTTGCATTCGGCGCCCACACGCGGAAAACATAGCCCTTGCCCTGCGGATGGCAGCCCAACAGCTCAAAGGCGTTTACGGAGCTGCCGGACAGAAAGCTGTCCGTCATTTTCATTATCTCTGTCTTTTGCATTTACTGACCACCCTTCAAAAAACAACATCATATTAATTATATGCGCGTCTGCGCGCGGAAATGCTTGATTTTGCAAGATGTTTAAGTTTAAGCGGCGATTAGGCTTGCAGGCATATATTATGCTTTGGCAAGCGATAGCAGCCGCAGGTATGCGTGTACCGGCTCGGTAGCATATATTTTATTTTGGCTCGCATTAAGACTTGTGCCGGCTGTGTATGTATTTTTTATTCTTGCCGACTCGGACAGCAGTGCAGCAGCGCTGAACTCGTCGTCTTAGAATAAAAAACACATACACATCATTTTACGGAATATTTTCGGCCCCCGCTCTACTCCGCTTTATAGTTGGAGTTATATATCGGCTTGAACACATAGTTCTTTGATTTGAGGTACTCTATCACATCGGGCAGAGTGTCCGCCGTTATCTGCTTTGCGCCGGCGTCGTGCATCAGCACCACTATATCCTCCTTGGTGCCGTCGTTGGTGCTCTGTTTCAGGCTGTTCATTATATAATCCTTGTCGGGATTCTGCGTCTCGGCGTCGCCCGTGAGCGCCGTCCAGTCCACATACTGATATCCCTCTGCCTGTATGTTGTAGATGTAAAAACTCTTGTACACCTCAAACGAACCGCCCGGGAAACGGAACAGCAGATTGTTGTATTTTGTGCCGATTATGCTGTCAATGGCGTTTTTGCACCTGTTCATCTCCTCGTCAAACTCGGGGTCGCCGGAATACATATGGCTGTAATCGTGCGAATAGGAGTGGTTGCCGAGAGAGTGACCCTCATTGTACATCCTCTTCACCAGGTCGGGGTAGCTCTGCGCATTTTTGCCCACCAGGAAGAATGTTGCCTTTACATCATATTTTTTCAGTGTGTCGAGTATGCTCTCCGTTACCGTGCCGCTCGGGCCGTCGTCAAACGTGAGGTAACAGGTCTTCACATAGTCGTATTTAAAGAGGTTCGGCACTTCTCCCCTGCCCGGCACATAGGCGTGGCGCATGGCTTCTTTGTATGCGGCGTCTCTCGCCTGCGCGTTTGCGTCCGCAACGGTCTGCGGAGTCTCGGGCAGGACGTAGTCCTCCGGCGCGTAGTTTATGGCAAGCGCCTTGTCAAGTGCCTGTTTCTGCGCTATCTGCTCCGTGTAGAATCTGTATCCGTAAAATCCGCAGCCACCGATTATGGCAACAAGCAGGGCAACCTTCACCGCAGCGAGGATCACTTTTCCGGCGGATTTTGCACCGCCGCGCGGCTGCCTCGGCGGTTTTGCCTTTTTCGGCTTTTCGGATTTTGCCGGTTTTTCATTTTTTTCCTGTTTTTCAATCTTTTTTGGTTTTTCGTGTTTTTCGGGTTTTTCTGCCTTTTCGCCCTTTTCGCCCTTTTCGTCCTTTTCGCCCTTTTCGTCCCTTTCGCTCTTTTCAACCTTTGGCGGTGTTTCGTCATCTATCCCCACAACGCCCTCGGGTTTTGCTTCGGCGTTTTTGTTCTCAGGCTCTTTTGCCGCCGTCTTTGCGGCTTCGGGCGCTTTTTCCGCAGCCTGCTTTTCCTTAATTTCCTTTACCGTGTCATAGAAATGATATTCCGATTCCGCCTTGGCGCTTTTTGCAGCAACGGGCGCTCCTGTTTCACGCGTTATCTGACGAATCGGCTCGCTCGGGTCTGCAACGGGGCGCACGTTTGCCTCCGCCCTCACTCCCGAGAGGTCGGGCTTGTCTATCGGCTCGGGGCGCGGAATCCCTGCGCCGGTAATCACCGTTCCGTGCGATACAAAGCTCTTTTCGGGTTCTTTTGTTACATTATATATCTTCTCGCGTTCCGCTCCTCTGTCGGCATATGTCGGGCGAAAATCGCCTGCGGCGGTTTCGCTTACTCTGCGCGGCGGTGTGCTCTGCTGTGCCTTGCCGCCCTGCGGTGCGGAAACGGAATTAAAGCTTGACTTAACGCTCGGCGAGAAGGTTATCTTCTTGTCGGCGTTTCTGGCGGCATACCGCTTTATGTATGTTTTTTTGGACTTAAACACAGCCATACTTTCTCCTCCTGTTCCTGTTTTTCTATATCAATCGAGTTTTTTAAGATTCTTAAAACGGATATAAATCCTCCAATTTTATTATACCTGTTAACGGCGTAAATATCAAGATTAAATTTTGTTGTTTTTATAAAATTTTTCAAGGATAATAAAATTTCAAAGCGGTTAACCTGATATTAGTTATCCGAAATTACGTCGATTAAGGCGAGTTCGGATAACTTCAGGTTAAGTTAAATTCAGCGGAAAATCAGAAAAGATACGGTTGAAAAAAGGAGAGAAAAATCATGAAAAACAGCGAAACGGCAAAGGAAACAAACGAAAACGCAAAAAAGCGCAAAACAGGCAGACAAAAAATCATCTGCGCGGCGGCGGTTTCGTTTTTTGCTCTTGCGGCGGCATCGTGCGCCGTCCGCATCGGTTATATATGGTGCAACATTCCCGACGAAATATTCGTTGTGGAGGGCGAAAAATACAAATTTGACAGATTCGGCATATTTTCAAATCTGTTTTCCATGAGCGCAAGGGCAAACAACGACGGCATACTCGCACCCGACAGCACTGTGGCAAAGGCAGGCGGTGTGTTTGACGCGGACATCCGTTTTGCCGGTGCGTTGGACGTAAAAACCGTGACGGTGAATGTGGTGAGTAAATCCTATGTAGTGCCGTGCGGCGACATAATCGGCATAAAGGTTTTCTCCGACGGACCGGTGATTATAAAAAACGGCAGCTTTCGCACACAGGGCGGCGCGCTCACTTGCCCTGCCGAGCAGATTCCTTACAAAAAAGGCGACGTGATATCGTCTGTAAACGGAGTGCGCGTGAAGACGATAAGCGAATTTTCAAAAGAGATTGACAAGAGCGGCGGCAGCGGAGTGATGATAGAAATTCTGCGCGGCGACAAGATGTACTGCACCGAGGTTTCGCCGCGGATAGATGCCGACGGCGGCGGTTACAAGATAGGGCTTGTGGTGCGCGACAGCATGGCAGGCATAGGCACACTGACATACTATTGCCCGTCGGACGGCACTTTGGCGGCGCTGGGGCACGGCATTACCGATTCCGACACGGACAGGATTTTCCCTGCCGGCAGCGGCAGCATGGAGGGTGCGCGCGTGCTCAGCGTGGTGAAGGGCAAGCGCGGCACCCCCGGGGAGATTCACGGTATGTTCTCCGGCGGAGCTGTGGGCAAAATCCGCTCAAACACTGCCTGCGGAGTGTTTGCCGAGGCGGACGGAGTGCAGTTTGACGCGTCAAAGGCAGTGCCCGTTGCCGACGCGGCGCAGATTCATGAGGGCGCGGCGACGGTCATATGCACTGTGGACGGGGACGGCGCAAAGGAGTTTGACATAGATATAGAGAAAATAATGCACATGAATGAGAACAATTCCAAAGGCATGGTGATACACATCACGGACAAACGCCTGATTGCCGCAACAGGGGGCATTGTGCAGGGAATGAGCGGCTCGCCGATAATGCAGGACGGATATCTCGCAGGCGCGGTTACCCATGTTTTTGTGAATGACTCCTCGCGCGGCTACGCCATAATGGCGAAAACCATGCTTGCGCAGGGGGCGAGGGATTGAGGGTTCGGCTAAATGCGTTTTGCAATGATAAAGCACCGGATGATCTTAGCGTAAAATTACTAACGGAAAAATAAGCAGAAAGTTTTCAACCTTTATGATATGATTTGGGTAACCAATCCAAACATACAAAAGGAGAAAACTTTCTATGAATACTATCATAACACACTTTGTTGAAAAATGCACTGAAAATTTTAATGAAACCCTCAAAAAAATTTTTCCCGAGAATGGAACGGTTACGGATTTGACCGATTGGGTGTGGAACCGGTTAAATATGCTCTTGAATCCGTAAATAATGAATTGTGCAGTGATCCGGCGCGAAAAAAGTCATGGAGCATAGATAAAAAGTTTCAAGAAAAAACCTTGACAACCATTTTTGGTGATGTTCATTATCAAAGAACATATTTCGTTTCAAAGTTCGGACGGGGATATTCGCATATCTGTGACAGGATATTTGGTATAGAGCCGCATGAACGATGTGATATGGGCGTAAAAGCAAAAATGATTGAAAATGCAATAGATATGTCATATGAGAAAAGCAGTAATGTTTTTGAGTCAAAATTGAGCAAACAGACAGTACTGAACAGTATTCGCGAAATGGAAAATGAAAGATTGTCAATAGAAAGCCCGAAAGTAAAAATTGTTCTCGACAGGTATCATCTCAACAAATATATCATCAGCGCAACAGGCAATGTTCCCGAAATGAGGGGCGATATATGGAGAAGTATACACAAAAAAGATTTGAAAGCTGTAAAAGATGTATTTAATGATATACGAATATGTGCAGATACGCTGCAGAGAGTCGAACAAATTAATAGTACATGGCAATACATCAAGAACAACTGGGGAGGGATAAAAAATAGCTATGATGCCAAATATATCGGTTGCAGTGCCGAAGGACATATAAGTCATATATTATCGGAACGATTAAGTTCCGGATCGCTTGGATGGAGTTATACGGGTGTTGGTGATATGGCAAAACTCAGAGCATTTAGGGCAAATAACCGCAAACTCAGATAAAGTTATATGTATCAAGCCTCCTTCCGAGAAGATTTCCCGTCAGGGCTGTACATCGCCTCCATTCCGCCCATGCGGGGTGACAGGCAACTGTCTTTTTCCGCCCGACCGTTTACTAATTCGGATAAAATTCAACAGTAAAACAGCGGATTTCCACAATATGTATTATGTCGGATCCGACAGGATTTGTCAAGTTTTTTTGTAATATTTGAATTTTATAAAGCTTTTATTAAAAACAGTGAGCCGTCTGCCGAAACAGACAGGCTCACTGTTTTGAGGTATTGTCTCAAAAATCGGTTTTGCTCTATATTGCGCCGAATCCGATTTCTATACTGTTAATCAAATCGAGAAAAAACGAATCCGCTATCTGCGCGTCCAGGAATTCAAACGACGGCGCAAGCGACAGCAGCCCTGCGCAATACACGGCGACAACCACCCACACAAAGCCGAGTATCACGCCTATGCCGAGCCCGAGGAGTTTGTCTGCCTGATGCACAACGGGCAGCCTTGTCACCGTCCTGATGATGCCCGGCACAAGCCTGAGCAGAATTTTGAGGATAAGCATCAGCGCCACAAATGTAACCACGGCTATGAGCACCTCCATACTCCTGTCGGCACACGCTGCCGCGGCGTCGCCTGCGGATTGCGTGCCCGAGCGCATAATATCCTTTATAAACCCGGGTGCCGTGCTCGAAGCTATGGCGTCGCCGGCAGTGCCCGTGAGCATATCTGCAACTCTTCGGCGAAACGACTCTGTAAGCGATATGCCGAGCGGCGACGACTTGACCGCCGCCACAAAAGGCTTGTAGAAAACCGTCATAACAATAAGCGTTGCCGCCGCGGACAGCGCACTGAACAGCGACATGACAAAGCCGCGGCGAAAGCACACCAGGATTGACACGCCAATTATCCCTATGCACAAAATGTCCAAAATCATAATCCTAATCCACCCTTATTACCCGAGCCGTGTTGCCGGAGATGACAAACGAATATCTGCCCTTGTCAAACAGCACGGAATTTTTTATGTCCTTGACCACGGGGATGGTGCGCATCCAGTGGCAGTTCTCGTTGAGCAAATCGTAGGCATTCTCCCTTGCCACAAGCACCTTGCCCTCGCAGCAGCTGATTGACAGCGCCCTGCCCTCGGTCTCAAAATGTCCTTTTTCCCTGCCCTTGGAGGTGTAGGCATATATGTCCGAGTTGCTCATTGCCGAGTCGTCCTTGGCAAAGCATAGTATGGTCTGACCGTCGTCGCACACATCGAATGTGGTCAGCTTTTTGCCGCCGTAATCTATGTCCTTTATCTTAGTTCCGTTTGTCTTATAATATGAGGTGCCCGTGTCGCCTATGACAACAAATCTGTTCGGGTTGACAAAGTTTATCGCCATGATGACATTCTCGCTCTCCTGCTGACCGGCATAGGGCTTCTCCTGGGCGAAATCGAATATCATAACGCCGCCCGAAAAGCTGTTGTCGGCAAAGCCGATTGTCGAAGCAATCATGTTTTTATTGTCGGGCGATATGGCAACGCAGGTGACATAGTTCTCTGCGCTGTGCCAGCGGTAGATGACATTTCCGTTGTTGTCAAATGCGACTATCTGATTTTTGTAGCCGTCCTCGGTCATGACGAGCGCAAAATATCCGTTTTCATTTACGCACGACGAGACTATGTTGCCCGTGCCGGTCACCGATACCGCGTCCGAGCCCGTGAAGAGGAGGGCGTTGGGCGTGCCGACGTAGGACACAAGCGCATACTTGCCTGCGCCCTTTATTATGGGCGAGCCGTCATAGCCGGCCTTTTCCCACACAACGTCATTTTTGGAATTGTGGTAGGACACCGTACCCGAGTTCGCCACAAGCACACCGCGCTGAAATCTGGTGTACGCCAGGGTGCCCGAGGAGGTCATGGCAATCTCCTCGGGCTGTGAATCCGCGCCTATTTTTCCGCGGAAAAGCCCTGCTATCATGGACGCTCCGTTGAGCAGACCTATGACTATAATCACGCAGATTGCAGCCGTCGCCAGGGTTTTCATCAGCCTGCCGACGTTGATTTTTTTGCCCGGTTTTTTCTTTCGGGCAGGCTTTGTCTCCGGGGTCGGCTCTTCGTCAAAGGTGTTGGAGTACATTTTGTTCTCCGGCTCGTATTCGTCGTCGGCAGCCCCGCTCTCCGCCCCGCCGTGCGCCGAGCCGTCGGGGGGTTTTTTGCCGTCTTCGGTGTCTGCGGATTTTTCCTCGGTTTCGCCGCTTTCGGGCGTTTTGTTTTTCTCGGCTTTTTCACCTTTTTCGGCTTTTTCTTCCGCGTCCGCCGCGGCGTCGCTTTCCGCAATTGTCGGGGTGCCCGACGTAACGGTGTCGTCCGTCACCGCGCCGCCTGTCGGCGCGGCGCTCTCTTCGGCTGTCTCCGTGCCGGGGAATGCCGCATTTTCGGCGATCTTGCCGTCGATGTTACCGTTTGTTTTTTCGTTTGAGTCTGTCTCGGGTGAGTTGCTTCTTGTAGCTTTTGTTATCTTTCTCACAATTTTTCTCTCCTTATGTTTAGGATTGGTCAGCGATTGGGCATACAGCAATCAGTAGGTGACCGCTTTATTGGGTCGATGGGGGCATCAACCCCTGCACGTCATATTCCCAAAAGTGCGCAGAGGCATTTAATCAATACACCACATTATAGAGATACAGCCCCTGCGGCGGCGCGGTAGGTCCTGCCTTCGCTCTGTCGCAGGCGGCGACAATCCCCTCAACATCGGCTGCGCTCAGCGTGCCGTCGCCGACCGATACAAGCGTGCCGGTGATTATGCGCACCATGTTGTACAAATATCCGTCCGCAGTGATAAGCAGCTCCGCCATGTCTCCGCCGACGCGGTTTACATTGAGCGAAAACACATTTCTTACCGTAGACGCAACATCCGCTCCGCTCGTCATAAACGACGCAAAATCATGCTCGCCGACGATATGCCCTGCCGCCTCGTTCATGGCGTCAATGTCAAGCGTTTTTTTAATCTGCCACCGGTAGTTGCGCAAAAATATATCCGGCTCTTCACTCATATCTATGAGATATCTGTATGTTTTGTATTTTGTATCAAACCGCGCGTTAAAGTCCTCGCCGACCTCCTCGCACGAGAGCACCCTGATGTCGGGCGCATACCTGTTGTTGTTCATAACAAACGGCAGCCTGTCCGCCGGTATGCGGAATTCCGTGTGAAAATTGCAGCAGTATCTGTAAGCGTGAACTCCGGCGTCCGTGCGCGAACAGCCCTGCACCTTTATGCCCTCGCCGGTTATGTTCGACAGCATTTTCTGCAGCTCGCCCTGCACGGTGCGCGCGACGGGCTGAATCTGAAAGCCGTGGAACAGGAAACCGTCATATTGCAATATCAATTTGAGATTTCTCATATGACCCCTCCGACGCGGCTGAGCACAACCACCGCCGCAACAAAAACAATATCGGCAAAAACGGCAACCCAATCATTCGCGCCGATGCTAAGCTCGCGCAGTCTTGTGCGCCCCTCGCCACCGCGGTAACAGCGGCACTCCATAGCCGTGGCAAGCTCGTCCGCACGGCGGAATGAATTTATAAACAGCGGCACCAGAATCGGCACAAGCGACTTTGCCCGACGGATGATGTTTCCGCTCTCAAAGTCCGCTCCGCGCGCCGTCTGTGCCTTGATTATCTTGTCGGTCTCCTCAAGCAGAGTCGGGATAAAGCGCAGCGCTATCGTCATCATCATGGCAAGCTCGTGCGCCGGCAAGCCGATTTTTGAAAATGGTTTAAGCAGTTTTTCTATGCCGTCCGTAAGCAGCAGCGGCGATGTGGTGAATGTGAGCATAGATGTGCCCACCACCAGGAACACCAGCCGCAGCGCCATTGTCACCGCCGACACCACGCCGGATTTTGTTATGCGCAAAAAACCGAGCCGCCATATCACGTCGTCCGTGCCCGTCATGAAGATGTTTATCACCGCCGTGAAGATTATCAGAAACAGGAGCGGCTTAACCCCCTTGATGACGGTGGAAAATCTGATGTTCGCAAGCTTTATCATAACCGCCGTGCCGAGAGCAAGAAACACGTATGCCGCAACGCTGTGCGCAATGAACACCGCCGCTATATATATAAATGATGAAATAATCTTTATTCTCGGGTCAAGCCTGTGCACCGGCGAGCCGACCGGAATGTACTGACCCAGGGTTATATCGGTAATCATCTTTGACTCTCCTTGTATTCGAGTATAGCTTTTTTTGCCGCGCCGACGGTGTAAATGCCCTCGCCGAGGTCAATCCCCATCGCCCTCAGCCGATTTACCACCGTGCTTATCTGCGGCACATCCAGTCCAATCTCATGCAGTCTGTCCGCCTGCGCAAACACCCTCTCGGGGGTATCAAACATGGCAAGCTTTCCGTCCGCCATGACCATAATCCTCTGCGCAACACGGGCTATGTCCTCCATGCTGTGCGACACAAGTATCACGGTAATCCGCTTCTCCCTGTGCAGATTGGATATCAGATTGAGGATGTTGTTTCGCGCCAGAGGGTCAAGCCCTGCCGTAGGCTCGTCCAGAATGAGTATCTCCGGCTCCATCGCAAGCACTCCGGCTATGGCAACTCTGCGCTTTTGTCCGCCGGACAGCTCAAAGGGCGATTTTTCAAGCAGATGTTCACCAAGTCCCACAAGGCGCATCACATCATGTATGACGCGGTCAATCTCATCTGCGCTCTTGCCCATGTTGCCCGGGCCGAAAGCTATGTCGCGGTACACCGTCTCCTCAAAAAGCTGATATTCGGGGTACTGAAACACAATGCCCACCTTGCCACGGATTTTTCGCATATCCACTCCCTTTTGAGTGATGTCGGTTCCGTCTATAATCACAGAGCCGGAATCCGGCTTGAGCAGTCCGTTCAGATGCTGAATCATGGTGGATTTGCCCGAACCTGTGTGACCTATGAGACCGATAAACTCGCCGTCGTCTATATGAAACGACACATCATTTACCGCCGCCCTCTCAAAAGGGCCGTCCTTGGAATATATATGAACAAGGTTTTTAACCGTTATTGACATAGTTTGTACAGCTCCTTAACACATTCGTCCACGCTCAGCACGTCGTCACGCACATTGAATCCGGCGTTTTTCAGCTCCCATGCAATCTCCGTGACCTGGGGCACATCAAGCCCGATGCTCTTTAGCAGCTCCACCTGCGAGAACACCTTGCGCGGCGTGTCGTCAATGATTATTTTGCCGACGTCCATAACCACCACGCGGTCTGCTCTGACCGCCTCGTCCATGTTGTGGGTGATGAGGATTATCGTTATGCCGAACTCACGGTTGAGCCGCATTACGGTTTTCATCACCTCTGCTCTGCCCGTGGGGTCGAGCATGGCGGTGGGTTCGTCCAGCACTATGGTCTCCGGCTGCATGGCTATCGCTCCGGCTATGGCTACGCGCTGTTTCTGCCCTCCCGAGAGCAGATGCGGCGCGTGATTCTTAAATTTTGTCATGCCGACAGCCGCGAGGGCGTCGTCCACCCTCTTGCGTATCTCGCCGGACGGCACACCGAGGTTCTCCGCGGCAAACGCCACGTCGTCCTCCACTATGGTCGCCACAATTTGATTATCGGGATTTTGAAAAACCATGCCGACGCGGCTGCGGATATCCCACAGTTTGTCGTCATCGGCAGTGTCCATGCCGTCCACAGTCACCTTGCCGACGCTCGGCACAAGTATGGCGTTTAGGTGCTTTGCCAGCGTGGATTTGCCCGAGCCGTTGTGCCCGAGCACCGCGACAAATTCGCCTTTATCTATGCGGAGGTTCACTCCGTCAAGTATGTTTGCGGAGCTGTCCTCCGCGTCATATCGAAAAGTAACATTTTCTGCATCTATCAATTGCGATTCCTCCGCTACATCATATATCAAACCAGCGCGTGGTTGCGCCGCACGGCAAAAACATACCCGATTTTCCCATAGGTATACCTATTTCGTCCGAGACGATTTTGCCCTTGAATCTTCGCCCGACGGTAAGCTCCGTCACATTTGCCACAACGGTGTGCGATATACCCGTCGTGTACGAATTGATTATAAAAAACAGAGGTTTGTCGCTGAGCAGCTGCGCGCAGCGCGTGACGAGACGGTACAGCTCGTCCTCAAACTTCCATATCTCGCCTTTCGGCCCTCTGCCGTATGACGGCGGATCCATTATGATGCCGTCATATTTTCTGCCGCGCCTTATCTCGCGCTCAACAAATTTGAGACAATCGTCCACAATGTATCTGATGTATGCGCCGCCAAGACCTGACGAAGCCGCATTGTCCTTTGCCCAGCTCACCATGCCCTTTGCCGCGTCCACATGAACCACATCCGCTCCGGCAGAAGCCGCGGCAACAGTCGCTCCGCCCGTGTAGGCAAAGAGGTTGAGCACATTCATCTTCTCGCTGCGCGACTCTATGGCTGTGCGCACAAAATCCCAGTTGACAGCCTGCTCGGGGAAAAGTCCCGTGTGTTTGAATCCCGTGGGGCGCACATTGAATTTTAGCTTTTTGTACGATATATTCCACATCTCCGGCAGATGCGCAAAATACTCCCACTTGCCTCCGCCGGAATTGCTCCTGTGGTAAAAGGCATCGACTTTTTTCCAAGCCGCGGGGTCGCTCTCCTCCTGCCAGATTGCCTGGGGGTCGGGGCGGCGCAGCACATAGCTGCCCCATTTCTCCAATTTTTCTCCGTGGGCGGCATCTATGAGCGCATAGTCCGTCCACTCCGATGAATATAGCATTTTTACTGTCCTTTCCGCATCAGAGTGAAGAATGCCTTTTCTTTATTCTGATGTCGTCTCCTATGAAGTATTGAATGGCAAACTCGCCCAGAACCCTGGACGACACCCTCTCGCTGTAAATCTTGCCGAGGTCTTTTACAGTAAGATTTGTGCTTATGAGAGTCTTTTTGCCGCTCATGAGGCGCGAATTGAGCACATCGAAAAACACCGAGCAGGTATACGAAGTGACAAACTCCGTGCCAAGGTCATCTATAATCAACAGATCGCAGTCATAAATCGCATTGTAGTTTTCTGCGTAATCATCCCTGTCTATCTTGCCGAACTTGTAGTCCTCAAGAAACTTGAACATACTGTATGCCGTCTGATATATCACCATATATCCGCGCGAGAGCAGCTCATTTGCAATACAGTTTGCCAAAAATGTCTTTCCCAAACCGGGCGCACCGTTGAAGAACAAGTTATCGGATGACTCATCGAAAACTTCGCAGTATTTTTTTGCGAAAGACAGGATTCTGCGAATATTGTCAAACGGCGAAATTCCGTATTTTTCAATAACGTCTCTCGGGTAATAATCGAGTCTGAAATTCTCGAAAGTGTCCTTCTCTATCTCGCACGAGAATTTTGATATCCGCTTTGCGCTGTCCATCATATACTTGCGCAGCTTCACCTTGGCGCAGGAACACAGCTCGCCGTCAACATAGCCCGTATCGCGGCACTTGGCGCACTGATCCGGCAGCGGCACATCCTGCCCCGTGCGCGACACCGCCACAAGCTGCGCGCGGTGCGCCAGCAAGCTGTCGCGCTGCCGCTCCATGTTGGCGAGCGCCTGCTCCACGGTTATGCCCTCCTTGATGACTCCCGAGGCACACCGCAGGGCGAGCAGAGATATATCCGTGTCTATTTGTTTTATCTCCGGCACCTCGGCATAGAGGGCCTGGGTATATGCGTCCTCATGCTCAGTGCGCGCACGGGATATTTTTTTATATTGTTCTTTTATATATGAGTTTGCCTGCCGCTGTGACATAAGTGAAATCTCCTCTCATAATTGCAGTTTTTGAGCCGTGCAAAAAGGCAAGGGGCGTCTTTGAATATATTATTTTTCCGTTTCATGAATCCCACCACCGCCTGATTCATTCAATAATATTTTTAATAAAACATTATTGAACGGGCGGTCCCATTC
>CAJLYL010000019.1 GCA_905210855.1 uncultured Clostridia bacterium | reverse complement strand
GAGCGAGTTAAGCACTACTGCACTGCTGTCTGAGCGAGCCAAAATAAAATATATACCGCTGAGGCGATTCGCCATCCTGTAATTATCGTATTCTACTGCAATTGACTGCAAAACACAAAGATATCAGGGTTCGGTTCTTGTTTGCCTACTCTATTCCCGTGACCTTGTAGTCCTGTGCCTCTACGGCTGCCTTAAGCGTTTCGTCAGATACGTCTGCGGCGAGCGTAACCGCGGCGGTGCCTTTTTCGTGGCTCACCTCGGCACTCTCAACGCCGTTTATCTCCTCAAGGCATTTTTTAACCCTTGCCTCACAGTGACCGCACATCATTCCTTCGATTTTAAGTGTCTTCGTCATTTTATTTTCCTCCATATTTTCAATTTTTTCGATTTTTTCTGCTCTTTTGATATCTGTGTTGCCGTTTCCGCTTTTCGCGCTGCGTTTTCCGCCGAGCTTCACAGTGTTCAGCCTGAGCGCATTTGTCACAACGCAAAAGCTGGAAAGGCTCATTGCCGCCGCTCCGAACATCGGATTGAGCTGCCAGCCGAATGCGTGGATAAAAACTCCTGCCGCAAGAGGTATGCCCAGCACGTTGTAGATAAATGCCCAAAACAGATTTTCGTGAATGTTGCGCAGGGTGGCGCGGCTTAATTTTATGGCAGACACCACATCCGACAGTGAGCTTTTCATCAGCACAACATCCGCAGCGTCAATGGCTATGTCCACCCCGGCACCTATTGCTATGCCTATGTCCGCCCGGGTGAGCGCGGGCGCGTCGTTTATGCCGTCGCCGACCATTGCCGTCTTGCCGTCTTTCATAAGTTCGCTCACCGCGCTTTCCTTGCCGTCGGGCAGCACATCGGCTATCACTTCGTCTATGCCGGCTGTTTTTGCGATTGCCTCGGCGGTGCGCCTGCTGTCGCCCGTCAGCATAACCACTCTTATGCCGCTGCCGCGCAGCTCGCTTATCGCCTCGGCGCTGTCGTCTTTTATCACATCCGACACGGCTATTATGCCGAGCATTTTTTCATCCGTGCAGAAAAACAGCGGAGTTTTGCCCTGAGATGACAGTTCCTCGGCTTTGCTTATCAGGTCGCTGCCTATATCCGTGTGGGTTTTGATGAAGCTCATGTTTCCGCCGTATATTCTGACTCCGTCTATATCGCCCATGAGCCCGTTGCCCGGCAGCGCGGTGAAACCCTCGGTTGCCCTTGCATTCAATTTCTTTTCGGCAGCATACTCAACAACTGCCTTTGCAAGCGGATGCTCGCTCTTTGTTTCGAGTGAATATGCGCTTACGAGCAACTCGTTTTCATTCGCACCCTCGGCGCATATTATGTCCGTCACGGTGGGCTTGCCGGTTGTAACCGTGCCTGTCTTGTCCAACACGACTGTCTTTATTCTGCCGGTTTCCTCAAGCGCCGCGGCGGTCTTAAACAGTATGTTGTGCTTTGCGCCCACGCCGTTGCCGACCATTATCGCCACCGGAGTGGCAAGCCCGAGCGCGCACGGGCAGCTGATTACAAGCACCGATATGCCGCGCGCCAGGGCATAGCCGAATGACGCGCCGAACAGCATCCAGGCAACCGTGGTTACCACGGCTATGGTGATAACCGTCGGCACAAAGATTGCCGATACTCTGTCGGCGATTTTTGCAATAGGCGCTTTGGTTGCCGCCGCGTCACCGACCATTTGTATTATCTTGGAGAGTGTTGTGTCCGTGCCCACGTCTGTTGCGCGGCATTTTATATATCCCGATTGGTTCACCGTTGCGGCGGAAACCTTGTCGCCGACGGTTTTGTCTGCCGGTATGCTCTCGCCGGTGAGCGCAGCCTCATTCACGGCGCTGCTGCCCTCTGTCACTATTCCGTCTGCCGGTATGCTGTCGCCGGGGCGCACAATGAATATATCGCCCTTTTGAACCTCTTCGGCAGGCACGGTTATTTCCCTGCCGTCTCTCTCTATGACGGCGGTTTTAGGTGACAGCGCCATAAGCCCCTTGAGGGCGTTTGTCGTCTTGCCCTTGGAGCGCGCCTCAAGCATTTTGCCGAGGGTTATCAGCGCGAGAATCATGGCGGCGGACTCAAAGTAGAATTCATGCATATAGTGCATCACAAGCTCAGCATCGCCGCGGGTCTGTGCGCCCGTCATCGCGAACAGCGCATATGTGCTGTAAATAAACGACGCACCTGCGCCGAGCGACACCAGGGTGTCCATGTTCGGGGCTTTGTTTTTTACTGATTTGAATCCGCTTATAAAGAATTTTTGGTTAATCACCATAACGCCGATTGTGAGCAGCAGCTGCACAAGACCCATCGCCACATGATTGCCGTCAAAAAACGGCGGCAGCGGACATCCCCACATCATGTGCCCCATGGAGAAGTACATGAGCACCGCCAGCAGCGCAAGCGACCATATCAGCCTGTGCTTCAGCAGCGATATTTCCTTGTCAAACGATATTCCGTTATCTGCCTTCGGTGCGGATTTTGCGTCGGAATCCGCCGGCGATGCGCCGTAGCCGGCGTTTTCAACAGCCACGATGACAGCCTCGTCGCTTGCAGTGCCGTCCGTCACCATGGAGTTTGTGAGCAGATTTACCGTACACTGCGTTACCCCGTCCACGGCGGAGACTGCCTTTTCAACTCTTGCGCTGCACGCGGCGCAGCTCATTCCGCTGATGTTATAATGCCTCATTTTGTCATGCCTCCCTGCTGTATTTCTGCTTGAATATTTTATTGAGTTAGTTTGAACATACTCATATGATATCACAAAAAAACGTGTTTTGCAAATTAATTGTAAACAGTTTTATATATCTTTTTATGCTCAACGGTGTATAAAATATTCAAAACGGCAAAAAAGAGGATGCGGCAAAATGAAATCATCTCGCCGCACCCTGCCGATACTTCGGAAAAATGCGCATTTTTCCGAAGCGTTTACTTTTGGGTTATCTTGTTGAGTATCATTGTAACGATTATTATAATTGCCATGACGGCAAGTATGCCGAGCATGCCCCAGCCCATGTATTTTAGATTATATATAAAATTCATCGGATTTATATTCATATCTGCCACCCCTTACATGAAGAAATTGAGTATCAGACCGCCGGCAATAACCGAGGCAATCTGACCGGAAACATTAACGCCGATTGAATGCATGAGCAGAAAATTCTGATTATCCTCGGCAAGACCCATTTTGTGAACTGTTCTGCCGGACATGGGGAATGCCGAAATGCCTGCCGCGCCTATCATCGGGTTAATCTTCTTTTTGAGGAAGATATTCAGTATCTTTGCAAATATCACTCCGCCGGCGGTATCGAACATGAATGCTACAAGCCCGAGACCCAAGATGATGAGAGTGTCAATCTGCAAAAACAGCTCTGCCTGCATTTTGGTGGCGATGGTGATGCCGAGGAATATCGTGATGAGGTTTGCAAGCACCTTTTGCGCGGTTTCGGAAAGCGAATTGAGCACGCCGCACTCCCTTATCAGGTTGCCGAACATGAGAAAGCCTATCAGCGCCACAGAATCGGGTGCCACAAGACCTGCAATCACGGTTATGATTATGGGGAAGAGTATCTTTGTGGTTTTGGACACCTGCTGTTCCTTGTATTCCATGCGTATGAGGCGCTCTTTTTTTGTGGTGAGCAGTTTTATAACCGGCGGCTGAATTATGGGCACCAGCGCCATATACGAGTATGCTGCCACCATTATTGCGCCGAGGTATTTTGAGTTAAGCATATTGGCAACGACGATAGATGTCGGGCCGTCCGCCGCGCCTATGACGGCTATGGAAGCCGCGTCGTTTATGTCAAAGAAGATGGACGCAGTGCATAGAGTGAAAAATATGCCGAACTGCGCCGCCGCGCCGAAAATCATCAGCTTGGGGTTTGAGAGCAGCGGGCCGAAATCTATCATCGCGCCTATGCCTATGAACAGGATGAGCGGAAAAAGCTCGTTGGCTATGCCGGCGTCATACAGCGTTTGCAATGCTCCGTCAACGCCTATTGCGCCGGAGTTAGGCAGATTGACCAGTATTGCGCCGAAGCCCATCGGCAGAAGCAGGGTCGGCTCCATGTCCTTTGCTATGGCAAGGTAGATGAGCACTCCGCCGATTGCCCACATGACAATCATCTGCCAGGTGATGTCACCTATGTTTGATAACAGAAATTCCAAAATTACATACCTCCAAATATGTTTTTGTGCTTGTTTCTTATATTATCACATTATGAATGAAATGTAAATATATTAATTGCCTTTTGAGTAAAATTTATAAAAATACACTGCGAAGTGATAGGGAAACTTCACAGTGTCCGGAATGGAATTTAGACTGACAAAATCCAATTTACATCGGATGAATGTGTATATTTTATTTTAAGTCGCTCGGACAGCAGTGCAGTAGCGCTGAAGTCGCTTTGTTAAAATAAAATATACACATTCATCCTTGCAGGAATTAAGCCTGTAAATTCCGATTATCGGTATTGTTTTGTAACGACGGCGTTTGCACCGAGACTTGCCGGCACATCTATTATCCGCTGATTCTCCGAGCCGCGGAAGCTGAGAGAGATGTTTTTTTTCTCCTCAACATATTCGCCGTCCACAAGCACATCTATATATGACAGCAATTCGTCCGTACATTCGCAGCGCGCACGGCTTTCTCCCAGCAGTTCTTTGTCAAAGAGATAGCCGCTGTAAAACCATATGCTCTTTTGCGGATATTTGCTGCGCACCATCTTTATAAAAGGAAGCAGCGCCCTCTGATTGCTCGGCTCAAACGGTTCGCCGCCGAGAACCGTCAGCCCGTCAATATATGACGGTGCCAGCATATCTATTATTTTTTGCTCTGTCTGCGGCGTAAACGGCTCGCCGAAATTGAAATCCCATGTCTGCTCGTTAAAGCAGTTTTTGCACCTGTGGGTGCAGCCCGATACAAACAGGGATACTCTCACGCCGATGCCGTTTGCTATGTCGCAGTTTTTTATCTCTCCGTAGTTCATAATTGCCTCTTAGTATTACAGATGAAGAACTCTTTCTTTTATCTCCTGGGTGCGGCCCTGGTTCCAGAACTGCGTGCCTATGTAGCCGCAGGTGCGCCTTGCCACATTCATTTTTGTCTGGTCTGTGTTGCCGCAGTTGGGACACTGCCAGATGAGTTTTCCGTCTGCGTCTGTTTTAATCTGAATTTCGCCGTCAAATCCGCATGCCTGACAGTAATCGGATTTTGTGTTCAGCTCTGCGTACATGATGTTGTCGTAGATGAATTTCATAACGGCGATTACCGCGTCGATGTTGTTTTGCATATTGGGCACTTCCACATAGCTTATCGCGCCGCCCGGGGAAAGCTCCTGGAACTGCGATTCAAACGCCAGCTTTTCAAATGCGTCTATCTTCTCAGTCACATGAACATGATAGCTGTTTGTTATGTAGTTTTTGTCCGTGATTCCCGGTATTACGCCAAATCTTTTTTGCAGACACTTTGAGAATTTGTATGTGGTTGACTCCAGAGGAGTGCCGTAGATGCTGAAATCTATGTTCTCCTTTGCTTTCCATTCGTTTGTCGCTTTGTTGAGATATTTCATCACGCTTATTGCAAACGGAGTTGCCGCCGGATCCGTGTGCGATTTGCCCGTCATGTACTTTACGCACTCGTAAAGTCCGGCGTAGCCGAGGGATATTGTGGAATATCCGCCGTAGAGCAGTTTGTCTATTTTTTCACCCTTCTTGAGCCTTGCCAGAGCGCCGTACTGCCAAAGTATCGGTGCGGCGTCGCTCAGCGTACCCTTGAGTCTGTTGTGGCGGCACATGAGCGCGCGGTAGCACAGGTCGAGCCTTTCGTCAAATATCTTCCAGAACTTCTCCATGTCTCCGCCGGACGAGAGTGCCACATCAACAAGGTTTATCGTAACGACGCCCTGATTGAATCTGCCGTAATACTTCGGCTTGTTCGTCTCCGGATCAACATACGGAGTGAGGAATGAGCGGCAGCCCATGCAGGTGTAGCAGTGACCTTCGCCGTTTTTGTCTACCTTGAGGCGCAGCATCATTTTTTCGGATATGTAATCGGGCACCATGCGCTTTGCGGTGCATTTCGCCGCAAGACGGGTCAGGTAATAATACTTGGAATCCTCGTGTATATTGTCCTCCTCAAGCACATATATTAGCTTGGGGAATGCCGGAGTAATCCACACGCCGGCTTCATTCTTTACGCCCACTATGCGCTGACGGAGCATCTCCTCTATTATCATTGCAAGGTCGTGCTTTGTCTGCGCGTCCTTTGCCTCGTTCAGGTACATAAACACCGTCACAAACGGCGCCTGACCGTTTGTCGTCATCAGCGTTACCACCTGATACTGAATCATCTGGCAGCCTTTTTCTATCTCGGCGCGCAGTCTTTTTTCAACTATCTCGGCAACGACCTCTTCATTCGGCGCTGCATTCATGGCAGCTATCTCCACTTCCACATCGCGGCGGATTTTTTTGCGGCTCACGTCCACAAACGGAGCAAGATGGGTCAGCGATATGCTCTGACCGCCGTACTGCGACGACGCCACCTGCGCAATTATCTGCGTGGCAATATTGCACGCCGTTGAAAAGCTGTGCGGCTTCTCTATCATGGTTCCCGATATAACCGTGCCGTTTTGCAGCATATCCTCAAGGTTCACCAGGTCGCAGTTGTGCATATGCTGGGCAAAATAGTCCGCGTCGTGAAAATGTATCAGCCCTTCCTCATGCGCCTTGACGATGTCCTGAGGCAGAAGAAGCCTCTTGGTGATATCCTTGCTTATTTCGCCTGCCATGTAGTCGCGCTGAACGCTGTTCACGGTAGGGTTCTTGTTGGAATTTTCCTGCTTCACTTCCTCGTTGTTGCACTCTATGAGGGTGAGGATTTGGTCGTCGGTCGTGTTGGTCTTGCGCACGAGCGCACGGGTATAGCGATATGTAATGTATGCCCTTGCTACGGTGAACGCCTTTCTGTCCATTATTTCGTTTTCCACAAGGTCCTGTATCTCCTCGACGCTGAGCGCTCTTGTTGCGCTGAGGCATTCCGCGGATACCTTGTCCGCAATCTCGCGTATCTGCTCCGTGCTCAGGCGCACATTCTGCGCAACGCTGTTGTTTGCCTTTGTAATAGCCACAATTATTTTTGATATGTCGAATGTGGCTTCCGTACCGCTCCTTTTGATAATTTTCACGACTGTAATCCTCCCGATATATAAATCTTGTGCCGCCGGGCGGCAAAAAAATACGCTCCCGATTCGATGTGGTGCAAAAACGAATCCGATGAACGAAACAAGTTGCTTTTATTGTTTTTGTATTTGCAATATTAATTATACCATATATAGTGGAAATGTCAACACATAAACACAATATTTTGATGATTTTTTTAAAGCTTGTTTTAAAATGCAGACGGCAGCGGCGGTTTGGGGTTATAGTAATTTGTTACAAAAAATCGTGCTGCTGGAAATTAAGAAAAGTCAGGCTCAAAATATCGAACATATTTAATTATATCACCTAATCCGAAAATGTCAATGCATAAAAAAAGGATATTAAAAAAACGGCGGCATAATCAGCGGGATATGCCCATAAGCAGCAACACAATATTCGCATCCCATATCAGCGCAATCAATATACACTTAAATAAATTTTTTGTTTTTTCGCGGTTATCATTATTCATGTCATTATTTTTCTCCGATTATCGTCGGGTATACATAAAATTATCTCAATCGTCAAAAAATAATTTACGGTGATTTATATGTTCGATGTATCCGTGGTTATTCCTGCCTACAATGAGGCGGAAAACATAAAAAATACAATCAATGACCTGATAACATATTTTAAACTGACCCGAATGAATGCTGAAATAATCGTCTCCGATGACGGAAGCACGGATTCCACGGTGCTGCTGGCGCGTGCGGCAGACGGTGTGCGTGTGCTCGCTGCGGAGCGCAACCGCGGCAAGGGCAGTGCCGTCAGGCGCGGTCTTGCCGAAGCAAACGGCGCGGCGGTGATCATAATGGACGCCGACGGCGCGGACAAGGCGTGCAACATCGGCTATGTGCTGCCTCACCTGGCGCACAGCGACGCGGTTTTCGGCAAGCGGCGTTTTGACGGAGATTATCCGCCGTTTCGCCGTGCCGCGTCACTCTGTTATCGCGCGGTTGCCTCCGCTGCGCTCGGCATACGCCGCGTCGATTTTCAGTGCGGATTTAAGGCTTTGTCGCACTGCGCGGCAAAATACGCCGCCTACACCCTGCGTGAGGACGGCTTTGCCTATGACGCGGAGCTTGCCATGCTACTGCGCCGCGGCGGCTACACCGTGTCGTCCATATACGTCACCGTGGCGGAGCACGGCAAAAGCCATGTACGTTTTTTCGGCGATTCGCTGAAAATGCTGTCGGCGCTCATGAGGATACGCAATGAAAAATAAATTTTTTTGCTCAGCCGATATTCCGCTTGCGCTCATTTACTCCCTGCGGCTGCTATATCCGTACCGCCCCATGCTTGACGACTACATTCAGTATCACGTTTACAGCCTTCATGCCAATCCTGTAAAGGATATCTTTTTCGGCATAGGCCTGTTTGCGGCGCGTCCGGCGGCGTCGTTTCTGGATATTGCCCTGTGGTCGCGCTTTTGGGAAAATCTCGGGGTGCTCTATGCGCTGTTTTCGCTTCTTTATCTTGTGTCGCTGCTTTTGCTGCGGTTTTCTCTTGCGCGGTGCGGCATACGCCTTGGCAGTGTTTTCATGTATCTTGCGGCGCTCTGTCCGCTGAATATAGAGGGGACAATGTGGCTCTCCGCGTCCACGCGGATTGTGGGCGGAATGTTCGCCGCTGCCGTCACACTCGGCTTGATATCGGAAAAAAATTCGCTGCCGAACAAAATTGCCTTTGTCATACTCTGCTTTTTGTCGTATTGCTTTTATGAACAGACGGCGGTTTTCTGCTTTGTCACGGTTTGCTTTGTCTCATACGCAAAGCGGCGACCGTTCTATACCGTCGCCGCCGCGGCGGATATGTGTCTGCTCGGCGTGTGGTATCTGTGCTTCAGCCGCTTCAGCGTATTCGGCTTTCGCGCTGCTGTCACGGCGGATAATCTTTTGTCGTTTCCGCTCCGTTTTGCGCAGTGCGCCGCTGCCGCCGCATATGCCTTTGCAGATGCCGCGCCTTTTTTAGGGCTTGCCCCGCTGCCGTTTGCGGCGGTGTGGCTCTGCGGCTGCGACAGCCCTAAGGCCGACCGCGCAAAGCCGTGGTACGGCGCGGCGGTTTCGGCGCTCTCTTTTGCGCCGCTTGTGCTCTCCGGCGGCAATGTGCCTTTTCGCTGTCTTGTTGTGCCGCTCATCGGATTTTTTGCTCTGCTCGATTGCATAGGCGGCAGGGTGCGGCGGATTTTTCTCTGCGCCGCCTGCTCGGTGTTTGTAATAGTTTCGGCAAATGAGTTTTGCGCCTATTATCGGGTCACGGTTTTGGACGAAGGGCTGCTTGATGAGCTTTGCGAAAGAATATCCGGCGGCGCGGCATATGATCTCTCCGCCGCTCCGCTCTACTATTCGGATTCGCCGTCAAACCACGCAGAGCACATTGCCGCCGTCACCTCTTCCGACTGGGCGCTCACGGGCGCTGTCCGCGCACGGCTTGAGGATGCGGATTTTCCTGTTATAATTATAAAAAGCCATGAGTAACGAAAAAATTACTCATGGCTTTTTATATATGTCCTCGGGGACATACCTTTGTATTTTTTGAATATGTGGATAAAATAGCTCAAATCGTTGAAGCCGCACGACAGGCACACCTCGGTTACGCTTGCGCTGCCGCCGAGCAGCATTTCGCACGCGGTCTCTATGCGGTACTCGGTGAGGTATTCAAACGGCGTTTGCCCGACAATCTCGCGGAAATATCTGCAAAAATAGTTTGGGCTGAGGCGGCACGCCTTTGCCATGTCGTCCAGGGTGATTTTCGAGGCATAGCTGTTTTCTATCAGCCGCATTGCGGATTTGATTTTGTTTGCCTTTTGGTTTTGGGCGGTTGTAACGCCCTCTCCCTTTCTGACTATGTCAGCGGCGGCAAGGCACAGTCTGCCCACCGTCTCCAGCTCGTATCCGTATTCGCGCGATTTCATGCAGGTGAACAGCTTGTTTATGTTTTTGCTGTTTTCGGCTGTATGCTTTGCTATGTGTTTTTTCATCAGCGCCATGCACACGGCATTGCTGATTAGCTCCGGTGCGAACACAAGACACTCGTAATTGCAGTCGGTCGGCTCGGCGCTGTGCAGCACTCCGCCGCCGATGAATACGCTGCGGTTTTCGCCCAGGGTGAGCTCGCTCCCGTCCAGGCGCAGGGTGAGCCTGCCGCGCGTTACGCGGATTATCTCGGGCTCGTCGTGCCAGTGCATCTGCATACGGTAGCGCGGATGGGATGAATCTATCACATAAAGCTCTATCGGAAAATCCGGTGTGCCGCGCTGCATTTTTTCATGATATTGCAAATCGTTCATTTTTGTCACCGTGATAATATACTTTTGTTTTTTTTCAGTATATCACGCGAATTTTAGGTTTGTCAATAATATTTCTGATGTATCCTTGGTTTTGCCCGATTGACAGGCTCATTTCTCTTGCGGAGACATTTTTCTTAGTGCGCAGGGTTGCAAGTCTGCGCACCAAGTCTTTTTCGTCCATTGTTATTCCGCAAACATCGGCGTTGACAAATATCTGTCGCCGGTATCGGGCAGGAGAGCGACAATTGTCTTGCCCTCATTTTCGGGGCGCTTTGCAAGTACGGTTGCCGCATAAACCGCCGCGCCGGATGATATGCCCACAAGTACGCCTTCCTTGCGCGCGATTTCTCTGCCGGTGGCAAAAGCGTCTTCGTTTTCAATCTTTATTATCTCATCATAGATTTTTGTGTTGAGCGTGTCGGGCACGAAACCTGCGCCTATGCCCTGAATCTTGTGCGGGCCGGGTTTGCCCTCGGAGAGCACAGGAGAGCCCGCCGGCTCAACGGCAACTATCTTGACATCGGGATTTTTTGACTTGAGGTATTCGCCCACGCCTGTGAGTGTGCCGCCCGTGCCCACTCCGGCAACAAAGATGTCAACCTTGCCGTCGGTGTCATTCCATATCTCGGGGCCTGTGGTCGCGCGGTGAATTGCCGGATTTGCCGGGTTGGTGAACTGACCGGGAATAAAGCTGCCCGGGGTTTCGTCAGCAAGCTGCTTTGCCTTTTCTATGGCGCCCTTCATGCCCTTGGCGCCTTCTGTGAGCACAAGCTCCGCGCCGTATGCCTTGAGCAGATTTCTGCGCTCAACGCTCATAGTCTCCGGCATGGTGAGGATGATTTTGTAGCCCCTTGCCGCCGCAACGGACGCAAGACCTATGCCTGTGTTGCCGCTGGTCGGCTCAATGATTACCGAGCCGGGTTTGAGCTGACCGTTTGCCTCTGCTTCGTCTATCATCGCCTTGGCAATTCTGTCCTTTACGCTGCCTGCCGGATTAAAATACTCCAGCTTTGCCAAGATTTTTGCCGAGAGGTTGTTTTCTTTTTCGTAGTTTGTAAGTTCAAGCAGCGGTGTGCCGCCGATTAAGTCTGTTGCTTTTGTGTATACATTCATGATTCATATCTCCTTTAATTATGTAGGTTTAATTTTTGCCGTTTCCGTTAAAATCGGGTGTTCCTACATCGTTTGCGGTTCTTCATAACTGCCACCTCGCAATTCCTATAATTCCTACTTGCTTTGTAGGCATTATTATATCACCATATATTTTATTTGTCAATAGCTTTTTTGAAAATTTTGTTCAATTGTCACCCATTATTGACAATTGAACACCCCAACCTTGTAACTTTTTTAATTACCCGTTGACGAAAGTGGGCATTTGATGTTAGAATACTCATAAGAAAATGACTCCTTTGATTAATGCTTTGCTTGGTTGTTAAACATTATATCATATTTGGAGTTCATTTTCTTATTTTTTGTCACCCATCAATTGTATCACAACAGCCAAGTTTGAATTACGAGATAGCCCTGACTTGACCTGTGGGGGCAGCCTTTCTTTTTGTTGTTAAAACACAAGTCATTTTTAATTATTAAATATTTATTAACTGCAAAAATTTGCTTGCTTTTTATCAAAACCCATGATACAATGAAAATACAACAAAAAGTAAAATTATAGGAGGTTGATACCATGAAGAAATCCTTGATTTTTGCGGTGCTTGCATTCTGTCTGCCGCTTGCCGCCTGCAACAACAATAATGTCGGCGTAATCGGCGGTGCGGACGGGCCGACGGCGATTTATGCCGGCGAAAAATCCGATGATTCCGAAAAGCAATTTTCCGCACGCTACATCGACTCTTCAAAACTCAATGCAGTCTCAGCCAACATACAGCGCGTGTTTGCCTCCGATGACAGGACGCTCACCCTGGACGACGAGATAGAGAATTTGCCCGAACTCACGGTATATGATTTCTACCGAAACGAGACTGACGGCAACTTCAAGGAGATAAAGACCGCCGTAACGGATGATTTTTGGACATCCGGCATAGAAAACGAGGAAAAAAGTTTTAATGACGGAATTTATCTGACTTCGGTTCATATTGATGAACTTGAGGTTCTCGACGCGGATGATGTGAAAAACATCACCCCGGGGAATAAGGAACAGATAATCGAAAAACTCGATGCCCTCGGCATGAGTGAATTTTGCTTGGTGGAGGTTGACGCGGAAATCAAGCACAACGAAAAATCGCTCAGCCTCGGTCCGCAGGTCGGCGACGGCGATATTGAGCGGTACTATCTCCTCGGCAGGGTTGACGACGGTTACAAAATCGCCGAAGTCTACCGGGAAGGCTTTTTGAATGACTGAGGAGGTGCGGACGGTGAAAAAGATGATTCTCGGCATCGCGGTTATTCTCTTTGCAATATGCGTTGAGGTGTCCTCCGCGGGTCATTTGGAGTATATCACTTGGGGCATTGGATTAATAGGTTTGGTAATATCCATTGTGGGATATGCGCAAAGCGACAAGGGAGATGAATAATGAAAAAATCATTGGCTGTGATACTTAAAATCATTCTGACTGCGGCGGCATTGTTTGCGAGTTACTATGCGGTGATAGTGACGGGTATGTATTTGTTTTGGAGTGGTGTGAATCATATCATAGCCTGCGTCGGCTTGGTTGTTGTGCCGTCGCTGCTGTTGCCCTTAATATGGCTTAAAAACAGGAAGAAGTTTTTGATGGTTTGGGGTATCGGCGCCGCTGCCTATGCTGCCGTGCTCGGAGCAAATTTCGGAATAATCCGCTATAATAAAAGCATTACGGTAAACACCTCGCCAAACATCGCGGTTTATGAGTATCTGCCGTTTGACGATGATTCAAAAATCGTAAAGACTGACAGCAAAACATTGAAGCTGACCGAAAATCTGCCGAGAATTGACGGCGCAGCGGCTTTGTTTCCCGTGTACTCGGCGTTTGTAAATGCCGTGTATCCGAATACGACGGAACTGCATGACGGAGTGTTTGAATATAACAACACTCCCGAGGGTTATCGGCTTTTGGCTGAAAAGGAGACGGATATTTTTATCGGAGTGTATCCGTCGGACGAACAAATTGCATATGCGGAGAAAAAACAAACCGCATTTGAATATACACCTATCGGAAACGAGGCATTTGTTTTCTTTGTTCACAAGGACAATCCCATAACGAATCTTACGGCAGAGCAGATAAGGGATATCTATTCCGGCAAAATCACAAATTGGAAGGATGTCGGCGGCAGAAATGAGAAAATCGCCGCATTTCAGCGCAACGAGGGCAGCGGCAGTCAAAGTATGCTGAAACGGTTTATGGGTGATACGCCGATTATGGATGCACCTACGGAAATGGTGAATGATTTAATGGCAGGCATCATAGAACAGGTGGCGGATTACAAAAGCAAGACAAACTCGATCGGCTTTTCGTTCAGATATTATGTCGAGGGAATCATAAAGAATCCTGACATAAAAATGATTTCGATTGACGGCGCTGCACCGACCTCCGAAAACATCAGAAACGGCATTTACCCTGTGGTTACACCGATTTATGCGGTGACATATAAAGAAAATGAAAATAAAAATGTTGATAAATTGCTCGATTGGATTCTGTCCGAGGAAGGGCAGAGTATTATAAACGAAACAGGATATGTAGGGATAAAAGGTCAGGAGGGAACGCAATGAAAAAATTGTTATCTGCTATTTTGGCAATCACGGTTATTTGTTCTGCGGCTACGGCATTCGCAGAAAATTCGGCAACATCGGTTCAGCCGAGCGACTGGGCACGAAGTTCGGTGGAAACAGGCGAAAAGCTTAATTTTGTCGATGGAGGCAAGAATTACAACTTCCCGGGAGAGCTTACCCGTGAGGAATTTTGCGAGTTTATATTCAGCTATTTGAAAAATGTCGCAGAGGTGTCGGCGGAAACGGACGGCAAAAATCCGTTTTCCGATACTGACAATGCGCATATATACAATCTGAACGCTCTTGGAATTATCAACGGCAAAACGGAGACTGAGTTTGCGCCGGACGATTTCCTCACCCGTGAGGAGGCGGCGACAATAGTGCACCGCATGATAAACAAGATTTATCCGAATGCATATACAACTCAGATATACTTTGATTTTGCCGACAGCGGGGAAATTTCCGATTGGGCAATGAATGATATTCAAGTCATCTGCAATATGGGTATTATGCAGGGCGTGGGCGATAACAGATTTGCACCGCAGGATTTATATACCACCGAACAGGCTGTTGCAACGCTTGTGAGAGTATATAATAATTTTTCAAAATCAAATGATATATCAAACGCCGAGAATATGTCTTATGCGCAGATGGATGACTTGCAGGAATCCGTCAACAACGGGCATTTTCCGTGGCGGCTCGACTATAAGCAAGTCATTATGAATTTCCTTTCTGGCAAGGGTGAAAAAGTAGAAAACGGCGAACTTGTTGATTTTGCCGGTGACGGAGAAAAATGCAGCGGCAGCTATAAAATAGGAAACAACGTTTATACTTTTGAATTGTTTAAGCCTGTGGATAAATCGGACAAGGGAATATGGGTTGTAAAGTCATGCAGACTTAACAATCTCGTTGACGAAAAATTTACGGTGTATTCTCTGCCGTGGGGCAAGCAGTGGGATGAACTCAAGGATACGGAAAGCATGTCCGACGCGGTTGTTGTGAGGGAGGACGACACTTCGTTTGCGGTAAGGCTTAACAGCACCGAGTTTCTGGGCGTAAAGGGCAACATGGTGCTCATGTTCTCTCCCTCTGCCGATTCATATCCGGCAAAGGGTCTTGTAAGCGCATACTTCAGCTATGATAAAAACGACAAGGAGATAATCTTAGCCAACGGAGAGAAAATCTACGGCGAGCGCAAGAGTTATTTCCTCGATAAAAACGGAATCCAAAATCCGCTGAATCCGCCGGCATGGTACAGTGAGGAGAACCTCGAAGAAGATATGTCGCCGAGCGAGAGAGAAGCGTTTTCCAATCTGCTTAAAGAGCGCGGCGTTGAGCAGACAAGGGCGGACGCAATAATGCGCGGTCCCCTTGTTGTAATAACGCCGGAGACAGCGGATGAAAATGTGATAACAATATCGGGTCAGAATGCGGCGGTTGTGTATAATCTGAGAAATACTGCGGCTGAATGATAAATTTACAGGGAGGGAATCTTTATGAAAATGAAAAGAATTATCGGTTTGGCGCTTGCGTGCCTCATGGTGTTCACGCTCACCGCTTTTGCGGATGACTATGATTTGCTTGCTTCAAACTACACGAGCTATGACGCGGACGTGAGCATAACGATTGACTTCGGCAATTCGGCGCAGTTTCTCAACGCTATGGCACGGGAGCTTTATTTCGGCGAGACGAATTTTGTCGATTTTGATTTGCTCTTTGCCACGCTCAATGAACTTGAGTGCAGCGGCAAGGTAAAGCTTGACGCAAACGAGGATTATTCTAAAATAAACCTGTCGTATGAAATAAAAACCACCGTGCCGCTTATGATGAACCGCAACCTCAAGGTGACGAGCGAGATAATGTATGCCATGTGGATGAACTGGGATATAACCGACCCGTCAAACCCGAAAATGGAGTATATATACAGTGTTCCTTTCCAGGACAAATACTTTGTGATTGACGCGCTCAATGCTCCCGGTTTGAGCGAGAGCGACAGGGCAAACATGATTTCGAGCATGAAAAAGACCCTCAACAAGGACTACATAGACACCGTGAATAAAGAAATGCTGAAATCCTATCGTGAAAACTCGACTATAACTTTCCGCAGCGGCAAGAGCATCATTACCTTTGATAAGCAGGGCATGAACAATGTTGTGGCGGATACGGTTGACATAATATCGCAGACTCTCGGCAGTGACGCCGCATATGCCGAACTTGCGGAGACGGGCGATGCACCGTCCTTCCCCACAAAGGAGCAGACGGCGGAATTTTTGAACAAATACAATGTGTTTGCCGACGACGCGATGGTTATCGAGATAACCAAGACATCCGGCGGCGCGCTCTCCGCAGTGAATGCCAAGGTCAACTTTGCAATCGACATTGCCAAGCTGACGGCGGACTATGATTACGAGACTGTTCCCGGCACTCCGGATGTGCTCAGTTTTAGCGTGGCGGCGAACACTGCGTATTCCTCGCTCAACAAGAAAGTCAGCGTGGATTTCCCCGAGCTTACGGAGGACAACTCGGTTAATCTGAGCGATTATCCTCAGGTTGATTACAACTGGGGCGGCGATAACTGTGAACACTATGAATATATTTATTTATACTGTGACTACATCCCGTCCGTACAGGGCACTTGCTATGCATCATTGGATGAATTTGTGTCCTCTGCCGACAGATACGGTTATGATTACGATATAGTGAACAACGGCGGCACAGTAACCCTGACCGACAAAAACGGCAAGGAGAATTTCAAGCTTGTCACCATGACGGTCGGCTCGGCGGAGCTGGATATAGACGGCGTGAAAATGAATGCGCTTAACCCCGTGGTTGAAAAGGACGGAGAGATATACGTTGATACTGAGGCAATAAAGTATATTTTCAATGCGGATATGAGTTATATGCAAGTATATATGGATTCAAACGAAGAAGATATTAATTTCGGTCGTCGCAGTCCGCAGTGCCCTCACGCAGACGACTATGATTATAACTATAACGAGGAATACGACGCCGAGGAATATTGCGAGCATTATCAGAGCGGATACTTTATATCGGATATGCCTTATGCCGGTATAAAATATGTTTTGCTTAACGATATAGTGTCACGATTTTGCGGGGATTTCACCGTGGAGCGCGCCGACGGTGTGACCACACTTACGGTAGGTGATGGTCAGGAAAAATTTAAGACCGTCCGCTTCGGCGAGGGCAACACCGATATGACGGTAGACGGTGTGTGGGAAACGGCCGATGAGCCCACGGTTGTGTTTGACGGCAGACTCTACATACCGGTTTCGACCGCAAAGAAAGTTTTCGGATTTGATGTCAGCAGCGAAAGTCTGCGTTTTAGATGGGGATATATGGACGAAAACGGTGATATTATGCTTCCGAGTGCTTTGTACTACGATGCATATTTCGAGCGCAAAAACCCGTCTTGCAAACACACCGATGAGGAAATAAAGAACGACACCGCTTACGGCTACTATCCGCGCGGATAAAATTGAACGGTACACATAAGAAGAAGTCGCTTTTTTGCGGCTTCTTTTTCTCTATTAAAGATAACTCTTGAAAAATTCTTCGGTTTGTTGTATAATGTAACCTGTGATACTGTGATGTTTGTGTAACCACAATTATTTAGGAGATAGATATGGAAGTTTATTTGGACAACAGCGCCACGACGCGCCCCTATGACGAGGCGGCGCAGGTCGTGTACGATACAATGCTTAATAATTACGGCAATCCGTCGTCGCTGCACCGCATGGGCAAGAGAGCCGAGGATTTGCTCACAAAGTCGCGCGAGACAATCGCGGACACACTTTTTTGCAATCCCGACGAGGTGTATTTCACAAGCGGCGGCACCGAGAGCGACAACCTCGCGATAATCGGCTATGCGCTCGCCAACCGCCGCAGGGGCAACAAGATAATCACCCAGCGCACCGAGCACAAGGCGGTGACGGAAGCGTTTGATTATCTTGAAAACAGAGGCTTCAACGTTTGCCGCCTCGGCGTGGATTCCGATGGCAGAATAGATTTGGATGAACTCAAAGCCAATCTCGGCGGTGACGCGATTCTTGTCAGCATAATGGCGGTCAACAATGAGACGGGGGCCATGATGCCGATAGAGGAAATATCGCGCATGATTGATCACTCAAAATGCGCATTCCATGTTGACGCCGTGCAGGCATACGGCAAGATGAAGATAAATGCGCCGCGCCTCGGCATAGATATGCTCACCGTGTCGGCGCACAAGATCCACGGGCCCAACGGGGTAGGCGCGCTCTACATCCGCAAGGGAATCAGGGTGCAGCCGATTGTCATGGGCGGTCAGCAGGAGAGGGCAATCCGCTCCGGCACGGAGAATCTTGCCGGAATTGCCGGTTTTGCAAAGGCGGCGGAGATTAAATTCGCTTCCATGGACAAAACCGCGCAGTATGTGGGCGGCCTCAAGGCACTGCTTGCGGACAGGCTGAAGGATATCCCCGGGGCGGTAATCAATTCGCCGTCCGATTCGCTCTGCTGTCTGCTGAATGTCTCCTTTGTCGGCGTGCGCTCCGAGGTGCTGCTCCATGTGCTCGAGTCCAAGGGGATATATGTCTCAACGGGCAGCGCCTGCAATTCAAGGAAGAACAAATTCAGCTATGTGCTCTCGGAGATGAATCTCGGCGCGGCGCGGATTGACAGCGCGGTCAGATTTTCGCTTTCGGAGTTTAACACGGCAGAGGAAATAGAATACACGGCGGACGTGCTTTCAAAGGAAGTTCCGCTTTTGCAGAAAATAATGAGGTGACAAATTGAAAAGAATTATATTGGTAAGATACGGCGAAATAATCCTCAAGGGGCTCAACAGACCCGTGTTTGAGGACGCATTGGTTAAGAACATCCGCGGAGCGCTCGGCTCTGCGGGCGAGGTAAACATCCGCAAGGCTCAGGCGAACATTTACATTGAGCCGCTTGAGGGCGAGGAACAGGCGGACAGGATTGTGGAAATATTAAAACACGTGTTCGGCATAGTGGCGATAATAGAATCCTATGAATCCGAAAAGTCGATAGAAGCAGTTTGCAAAACCGCTAAAGAGGCTTTTGGTGAGGCGCTGTCAAAGGCGGCGACGTTCAAGGTGGAGGCAAAGCGTGCCGACAAGCGCTTTCCGCTTAAATCTCCGCAGATCTGCGCCGAGGTGGGCGGATATCTGCTCGGGAAATTCCCCAACCTGACGGTAGATGTACACAACCCCGATGTCACGGTCAATGTAGACATCCGCGAGGAGAATGCCTATGTGCACATCGGCAGGATAAAAGGCGCCGGCGGTATGCCGGCAGGCACCAACGGCAGGGCGGCAATACTGCTGTCCGGCGGCATAGACAGTCCCGTTGCCGGCTACATGATTGCCAAGAGGGGTGTGCGGCTGGAGGCGGTGCATTTCTTCAGCTATCCCTACACAAGCGACAGGGCAAAGGACAAGGTGATAAAGCTTGCAAAAATTCTCGCGTCTTACACGGGCGGCATGAAGGTGCATATTGTGCCCTTCACCGAGATTCAGTTGCAAATCCGCGACAAGTGCCCCGAGGAATACATGACTCTTGTTATGAGGCGGTTTATGATGCAGATTGCGGAGCGCATAGCGATAAAGCACGACTGCAAGGCGCTCGTTACCGGCGAAAGCATAGGTCAGGTTGCCAGCCAGACCATGAATGCGCTTGCAGTGACGGACGATGCGGTGTCGATGCCGGTATTCCGCCCTGTGATAGGCATGGACAAAGAGGAGATTGTGGAGATTGCGCGTCGCATAGGTACATTTGATACTTCCATACTGCCGTATGAGGACTGCTGCACGGTGTTCACACCAAAGCACCCGAGCACCAAGCCGCACATTGACAAGGTTGTGAGGGCACAGGAGGCATCCGACATTGAAAAACTGATACAGGACGCGATAGACGGCTGCGAAACAATATATGTGTGATGATTATCCGCGGCATAAATACTTGTGCCGTCTATGTATGTATTTTTTATTCTTGACGGCTCGGACAGCAGTGCAGTAGCGCTGAACTCGTCGTCTGAGAATAAAAAACACATACATATCCGTTGCGATGTATACGCCGCACACAATGCGGACTATGATAGCAGCATAAAAAATTGTACTTGAACGAAAGGAATGATAAACAATGGCAAAAGCAACTACGCAAAAAGCGGAAATAAAGACAAAAGAAGAAGTCGGCAAAGAGGCGGCAATTGAGTCCGCAATCGCAAAGATTGAAAAAGACTTCGGCGAGGGCGCGGTTATGCGCCTGGGTAAAGCGCCGAAGATTGATATCGAAGTTATCCCGACAGGCTCGCTTGCACTGGATATGGCACTCGGCATAGGCGGTCTGCCGCGCGGCAGAATAACCGAGATTTACGGGCCGGAATCCTCCGGTAAAACCACGCTTACGCTCCATGTCATAGCCGAGGCGCAAAAACTCGGCGGTGAAGTGGCGTTTATAGACGCAGAGCACGCTCTTGATCCGCGCTATGCGCAAAAACTCGGTGTGGATATCGACAGCCTCATTGTGTCTCAGCCGGACGACGGCGAACAGGCGCTGGAGATTGCCGAGGCGCTCGCGCGCAGCAATGCGATAGATGTAATAGTGGTGGACTCCGTTGCGGCGCTCGTGCCCAAGGCAGAGCTTGCCGGAGTTATGGGCGATTCGCACGTGGGTCTGCACGCAAGGCTTATGTCGCAGGCGCTGAGGAAGCTCACCAGCATCATCCATAAATCGAACACCGTGGTTATCTTCATCAATCAGCTGCGCGAGAAGGTCGGCGTTATGTACGGCAACCCCGAGGTTACCACAGGCGGCAGGGCGCTTAAGTTCTATGCGTCCGTCAGAATAGATATCCGCCGCATAGAGGCAATCAAGGACGGCTCAAACATCATCGGAAACCGCACCAGGGCAAAGGTTGTCAAAAACAAAATGGCACCCCCGTTCAAAGAGGCGGAGTTTGACATAATGTTCGGCGAGGGCATTTCAAAAGAGGGCGGCATACTCGACGCCGCTGCTGATTTCGGCATTGTCAAGAAAGGCGGTTCGTGGTATTCCTATGACGGCGAGAGACTCGGTCAGGGCAGAGATAAGGTTAAGATTTACATGAAGGAAAACCCCGACTTCACCCAGATGCTCTATGACAAAGTCATGGAAAAACTGCACGAGGGCGAGGAACCTTCGGCTCCGTCCGATGAGACAGGGGGCGAAAAATCCCCGAGTGAAGAATAAGCCATGAAAGTGACGGATATTACGCGGCAGAAACATAATGACGAGCGCGTGAGCGTGTTTGTGGACGACAAGTACGCTTTCTCGCTCGACGAGGTGGACGCCGTGCGGCTGAAAATAAAAATCGGCACGGAGCTGAGTGAAAAGGATATTGAAAAATGCTGCCTGGAATCAAATCTTTCCAAGGCTATGAAAAAGGCGCTTAATATCCTTTCCGTCAAGCCGATGACCTGCCGCGAGCTGGAAAAAAAGCTTGCGGAGAAGGGTTATGACGAGGCGGTGACATCCGTTGCCGTCGCCGAGCTTGAGGATATGGGTTATCTCAATGACTACGACTATGCCTGCCTGTATATAGAGTTTGCGGCGCAAAAGTGCCACGGCGAGCGCAAGATTCGCTATGAGCTGGCGCGCCGCGGAGTTGACGCCGATGTCATAGAGGACGCAGTCTGCGAGAAATTCCGCACCGGCGCGGACGAAATGGCGGACATGATTTATGCCAAATACGGCGACGCGGATCTGAGCGACATGAAGACGCGCCAAAGAGTGACGCGCTTTTTCGCGGCGCGCGGCTTTGGTTTCGGCGATATAAACGACGCCATAAGGCTCTATGAACAACGGAGAGAGGAATAATATGAAAAAAATCGGTTTTGTATCACTCGGCTGTGCCAAGAACCTCACCGACACCGAGACCATGCTCGGTCTGCTGTCGGGAGACGGCTATGAAATAACCGCCGACCCATCGGACGCCGATGTGATTGTGGTGAACACCTGCGCTTTCATAGACAGCGCCAAGGAGGAATCCATAAACGCCATACTCGAAATGGCAAAGTATAAGGAAGATAACTGCGAGCTTCTTGTTGTCACAGGCTGTCTTGCGCAGAGATACAAGAAAGAAATAGAGGAACAGCTGCCCGAGGTTGACATAATCTTAGGCACATCCGATTACGCAAAAATTGCCGTCGTTATAGACGAATACTATGCCGACGGCACAAAGAAATCTATCGTGGGCGATGCCAACGAAAATGTGGCGGAGAATCTGCCGCGCATACGCAGCACCGCGCCGTACACGGCTTATCTCAAGATTGCCGACGGGTGCGACAATCACTGCACGTATTGCATCATACCCAAGCTGAGGGGGAAATTCCGCTCGCGCAGTGAGGACAGCATCCTCTCCGAGGCGCGCCAAATGGCGGCGCAGGGGGTAAAGGAACTGATTCTTGTGGCGCAGGACACCGCTTATTACGGCATGGATTCCGGCGTACACGCCCTGTCATCACTTGTTCACAAGCTGTCGCTTATTGACGGTATAGAGTGGATAAGGCTGCAATACTGTTACCCTGAGAACATAACGGACGACCTGATAGACGAGATTGCTGCCAACAAAAAAGTGGTTAAATATCTGGATATGCCGCTTCAGCACGTGAGCGACAATGTGCTCCGCCGCATGGGCAGGCGCAGCAGAAATGACGAGATTAAGGCTCTTATAAAAAAGCTGCGCAGCAGCATAGACGGACTTGTCATCCGCACATCGCTCATAGTCGGTTTCCCGGGGGAGACCGAGGCGGACTTTGACTGTCTGCTCGATTTTCTGAGGGAATACAGGCTTGACCGCGTGGGCGCTTTTACATATTCCCGTGAGGAGGACACTCCGGCATACAGCTTTGACTGCCAAATAGACGCCGACACGGCACAAAACCGCCGCGATGCGCTCATGACAGCGCAGATGAAGATTTCCGCGGAGAAAAACCGTGAGAAAATAGGCAAGACCGTGCGCGTCATCATAGAGGGCTACGATGAGAGCGAATTTTGCTATGTCGGCAGAACCGAGGCGGACACTCCCGATGTGGACGGCGGCGCTTATGTTTACAGTGAGGATGAGCTTTCAGCCGGAGATATCGTTGAAGCAACCGTGATAGATGCAAACGAATATGATGTGATATGTCGATTATAATTTACCGGAGGCGTTATTATGAATACACCAAACAAGATTACCTTGGCAAGGATTTTCCTCATTCCCGTGTTTTTTGCGGTGTTCATGACGAATAATCCATACAGCGATATTCTCGGCGCGGCAGTGTTTGCGCTTGCGTCGCTCACCGACGGCATAGACGGGCACATTGCGCGCAAGACGGGTCAGGTGACGGATCTTGGCAAGTTTCTCGATCCGTTGGCAGACAAGCTCCTTGTCGCGACGGCGCTCATATGCTTTGTTCAGCTCGGCAGAATTCCGGCGTGGATGGCTATCATCATCATTGCGCGTGAATTCATGGTTATGGGGCTGCGCTCCGTTGCTGCGGCAAAGGGCGTTATCATTGCCGCTGTCATGACAGGCAAGGTGAAGACTTGCATACAGATTGCGGCGTCATTGCTCACGTTTTTCTTTTATACAGACAAGTTTGCGCTTTTCGGCAGACCGGTGTGCTATATTGCCATGCTTATTTCCACACTGTTTACCATATATTCGGGTTATGAATATCTCTACAACAACCGCAAACTTCTCACGGAGGATAAATGATGTCTGTAATTAAACGAATTGTAAAATTTGTGCTTGCCGTCATGGTGGGGCTTGTGAATCCGCCCGCAAACGACGGCGGTTACACTATATCGCAGGAGGCGCTCAATGCTCCGCTCAGCGCGCATTTTATAGATGTCGGTCAGGCGGACAGCGCACTTGTCAGGCTGCCCGACGGCAAAACCATGCTCATCGACGCCGGGGATAACAAAACCGGCATCAAGGCTGTGGCGTATCTTGATGACCTCGGCATAAAACGTATAGATTACCTTGTGGCAACTCATCCTCATGCCGACCATATCGGCGGCATGGACGATGTCATAAAGAATTTTGACGTCGGCAGGGTGTATATGCCCGATGTAACAACCAACACAAAGACCTTTGAATCCGTGCTCAATGCCATAGAGGAGAAGGATATCCCCGTAACCAAGGCGGCAGCCGGAGTAAATATATTCTCGGAGGACGGCATGACGGCGGACATAATTGCGCCGAATTCGCCTAAGTACAAAGAGGTGAACAATTACAGCGCCGTGGTGCGCCTGGTTTACGGAAACACGACTTTCCTCTTTATGGGTGATGCCGAAACTCTATCCGAGGATGAGATAACGGCTGATGTCAAGGCAGATGTGCTCAAAGTGGGTCACCACGGCTCTGATACATCGTCGGGCGAGAACTTCATCCTGCGTGTATCGCCGAGTGTGGCGGTTATTTCCGTCGGCGAGGGCAACAGCTACGGTCATCCCAATGACGCTGTGGTGGAACGGCTGTGGAAAGCGGACGCTACGGTTTTTCGCACGGATGTGGACGGCACGGTAGTTATCGGAAGTGACGGAGAGAATATAATTTATTAAATCATCGAAAGGCGGGTTTGTTATGAAAGTGACCGCAGACAGGATAGAGAACGGATTTATCGTTGCGGAGCTGCCGGACGGGAGCTTTGCCGATTTGCCGCTGTGCTTTGCGCCGCAGGCTCGCGAGGGCGATATCATCAGCATTGATATAGACGCCGCCGCGACGGATGAGAGAGGGGCGCAGATGCGCGCACGGCTTAACAGATTGTTTGACAGGGAGGGCTGATTTATGGATACGGAAATCACATTGCAGGTGCTTATTGCCGCTATGAATGAAAATGATTTTTCACTCATAAAGAAGATGAATGTAAATGCCGACTGCATTATGGCAAATCAGACCGATAATGCGTCTGCCGGTACATTCGATATAGACGGACACCGCGTTAAGGTTGTTAACAGCACCGTAACCGGTCTGGGTGCAAACAGAAATCTTGCGCTCGACAATGCCGATGCGGATGTTGTGCTCTTTGCGGATGACGACCTTGTGTATGCCGACGACATGGCGCAGGGTGTTCTCGGCGCTTTTGCGGCAAATCCCAAGGCAGATATCATTATTTTCAGCTGCACCGAGACGGATTCGAGCGGCAATGTCGTCAAGGAATATTGCCACACAAATAAGCGGCAGTTTCCGATTAATTCGCTCAAGTACCCCACATATGTTGTGGCAGCGCGCCGCAAGAGCCTCAAGAGGAAGAAAATCCGCTTCTCGCAGATGTTCGGCGCCGGCAGCGCATACAGCTTCGGCGAGGACACCATTTTCCTTGCAGATTGTTTCAAACGCGGACTGAGAGTGTACACAAGCGATTTTAACATTGGTACAAGCACCAAGGATTTGCGTTGGTTCGACGGCTACACTGACAGTTTCTTTTTCGACAAAGGTGCGCTTTATCGCTGCATATTCGGCGCTGCCGCACCGATATATGCGCTGCACTTTGCACGCAAGTATGCCAAAATGTCAGGTGTGCGCCGCTCAAGGATAATGCGCTTTATGGAAAAGGGTATGCATGATTATGTAAAAAAGATAAAACTGAATAATATGCACTCCAAGGGTATGTGAGATGTAAACTGAAAATAAATGTGCGGAGGGTGCGGCAAAACGGTTTCGTTTTGCCG
>CAJLYL010000018.1 GCA_905210855.1 uncultured Clostridia bacterium | reverse complement strand
GAAGAAAAAGCAAAAATCTATGCAGTTATCCTTGTTTCCTGATATAGGTTTCGGTTTCTGCTGAAAAAATGGGGAAACTCAAATGGTGTTGACAATTGGACACTTTCACATAATTTATTCGTCAATTGCTGCTTGAATTTTTGCTTAAATTCGTATATAATAATATGTATATAAAATTCGTACTCGGGAGCAAAAAATGATTGACGGAAAAAAGGTAAGCGGAATCGTCTGTGAATACAACCCGTTTCACAACGGACATAAATATCAAATAGAACAAACACGCCGTCTCGGCTATGACTATGTCATATGCGCTATGAGCGGCAGCCTTGTTCAGCGCGGCGATGTTGCAATTTATGATAAATGGTTTCGTGCGAAAATCGCTGTTGAAAACGGCGCCGACCTTGTTGTGGAGATACCGGCATATTACGTCCTTCAATCCGCCCAAAATTACGCTCACGGCGCGGTGCGGCTTTTGTCGTTCCTCGGAGTTGCCGATGCTCTGTCATTCGGCAGTGAGTCGGGAGATATCTGCCGTCTGAATGAAATTTCGGATATACTTTGCAATGAGCCGCCGATATTTAAAGAAACTCTCACCGCCGCTTTAAAAAAAGGGCTCGGCTACCCGGCTGCCTGCGAAGCGGCTATTGCGGCAGCAATGGGAAATGTGCATTTTTCACTCAAGCCAAACGACATTTTGGCAGTGAATTATATATCGCAACTAAAAAAAATCGGCTCGGATATAACGCCGATTCCTATACAGCGCAGCGGCGGCTATCATGACGATGAACCTGTATCGTCCGCCTGCGCAAGCGCCACGGCTGTTCGCAAACTAATATCAGACGGAATGGATATATCGTCGTATGTACCCGATATATCCTCCGAGGAATACAACCTTCACCGTATAGAAAGCCTGCTGCTCGGTTCACTGCGCCTTGCAGACGCAGAAGCACTGAACAGCATCGTCGGCATGGAGAGCGGGCTGGCAAACAGGCTGATATCGTGCGCAAAATCCTCTGTAAGCCTCGATGAATTCTTCGGGGCTTGCACGTCAAGGAGATACACCGCCCACCGTATACGCCGCACCGTACTGTGCGCTCTGCTCGGCATAACGCCGTCCAAGGAGGCGGACTATATCCGCGTGCTCGCATTCAATGAAAACGGCAAGCGGCTTTTGGCGCAGATTAAGAAAAAATCCGACCTTAGCGTGATTACGAAAACGGCAGATTTTTCACCGGACTCAGATAGCATTTTTCGTTTTGACATAGCCGCCACGGACATAGCCGCGCTGTGCTGCAATGCTCCCGAAAAACGAAAGAGCGGCAAGGATTTCACAACCTCGCCGCTGTTTGTAAAATAACATACCGATAAATGCTTGTTCGTGTGATTGCTTCCTTATAAGCTCTCCCCTATGTCCGCCATATATTTTCTCAATTTCATCTTGCTCATCTGCCATATTTCATATGACTTCAGGCGAAACTCCACAGCTGCGGAATCCGTCGTAACCATGTCATAGGTTGAGTCGCCGAGCTGTGAGCGGAGTATATCGTTGCTCTCTTCGCTAACGCTCACACACGTCTCGTCCACAAAGCAAAGCGGCGGAAAAAGCACACACCACCAGTTTTTGCCCTCTGCTTTACCTATCTCTACCCTGAGCGCCTGATATGAGCCCGACGGCAGAGTAATGCTTCCGTAGCGCTTCTCCGGGAAATCCGCCATGCCGTAGCTTGCCTTAACGGCGTAATCATAGCCGTTTTTCTTTATCTCATCGCGCGCTATCTCTTCTATATAATCAAGATTTGTGCATATATCCGCCCGCACAGCCTCTATCTGTGAGTCATTTGCAAGCGACGCGCACTCCTTCAATATTCTGTCTCTCACCTTCAGCTTTAGCTGTTGGTCAGCTTCGCTGTCGCTGTTTGCAATCACATGAAGCCTTATCAGCCCCTCGGACAGCGCCGCCTCGGTGGAATCCATATAAACCGAAACAAAAAAGCATAATAAAAAGCCAATACATATGGCAGGAATGATTTTTTTCATACATATCCCTCCTCGACATAAGTATTGACTTATTTTCAATTATTTATACTGTCTTTGTAACAATTACCTCGCCAAAGCTATTTTTGAAAAATTTTGCGGCATTTTCCGCATCGGCAGTTTTTTCAAAAATTCCGAAAACCGTCGAACCGCTGCCGCTCATCATGGAAAATCTTGCGCCGCGGTTTGTCATTTGCGATTTTATCTTTTCAATAATCGGGTACTTTGATACCGTCACACTCTCGAGCACGTTTCCCGATGCGGCAAGCGCCGCTCTGTCATCGCTGCGCTCCAACGCAGCGACAAACGCGTCTATATTCGGATGTGACACGGAAGCAAGATTCAGATTTTTGTACACCCATGACGTAGAAACATCCACAGGCGGCTTCACAAGCAATACGGTGTGCTCGCCGAATCGGGGCAGTTTTTTTATCCGTGTGCCCGTGCCAAACGCCAGCGCAGTGCCGCCGTTTATGCAAAAAGGCACATCCGAACCGATTTGAGCCGCAAGTGCCTCCAGTGCCGCCGAATCCAAATTTGTTCCGAGCAAGACGTTCATTGCACGAATCACCGCCGCGCCGTCCGTACTTCCGCCGGCAAGCCCGGCGCACACCGGAATCCGTTTTTCTATGTGTATGCGCGCTCCGCCTCCTCTGCCGGCTTTGTCAAGCATCAGCCTCGCCGCGCGGTAGGCAATGTTGCCCTCGCCATTCGGCACGGCACCGCTGTCGCAGGTTACCTCAATGCCGCTTTCTGCCGGCTCTATGTACACCGTATCGTGCAGCAGCAGACTCTGCATAATCATGTTCACATCATGATAACCGTCGTCACGCCGACGCACAACGTCGAGCGAAAGATTAATTTTTGCATATGCATTTTCTGTCATGCGTGCACCTCCGTTTTGCTCTTGTCAAGCGCAAGAATAATAATTGTGGATAATATGAGCACAAAACCGATGAAATCGTACACGGTAAACGGCGAGCCGAGGAAAACGACCGACAGCACCGCCGCCGTGACAGGCTCCATGCTTGCAATAACGCTTGCCGATGTCGCGCCGATTAGCTTAACTCCGTTGAGATAGAGCGAGAATCCCATTATAGAGCCGACTATGACAGTCACCCCGACGAGCAATGCGCGCTTAACATTCATCGCAGGCATACACTCCCACGGCTTGAAGATGAGCGTTATCACCGCGCCGCCGACCACAAGTGCCCACGCAAGCAGATACACCGCGGAATACCTGCGCATAAGCCTCATAGGCTGAATGTTGTATATAACCACAGTCACTGCCGAGAGCAGCCCGACAACAAGCGCGCGCGGCGAAATTGCGAGTTCGTCAGTCTTGCAATGCGTTGCTATCACAAACACGCCTGCAAGCGCAAGAATAATGCACAGCACCTCGCTCAGCATGGGGCTCCTTTTTTGCATAAAGCAGGTCACTCCCATAATGAGCACCGGCGCTACATATTGCAGTATTGTCGCCGTGCCGGCGTTGGAATATTCAATAGTATAAAAATAAGTATACTGACAAAGCATAATGCCGACTATGGAATATATCATCATATCTGCCGCGTCACGGCGGTTTTTCCATATGTCAAACACCCCTTTGCCGCACCTGCACGACTGATATATAATGAGCAATATGCCCGACATAAGCAGCCTGACCGGCACAAGCCAGCGAGACGATATATCGCTCATTTCGAGCAGGCACTGACCGGCAACACCGGATGCACCCCAGCACACACCACCGATTATCGTCAGCAGAATTCCGATTCTTTTGTTCATAAATATCTCCTTATATAACACAAGGACGATACAAGATGTATCGCCCCGTTAAAGCGACCGTATGCCGCTTGAGTTTTTTGATTAAAGAGCCGCTTTAGCTTTCTCTACAAGTGATGTGAAAGCTGCCGGATCAGCTATTGCAATCTCAGAAAGCATCTTTCTGTTCATGTCAATGCCCGCCTTCTTAAGACCGTTCATAAACTGTGAGTAGTTTATGCCGTTCATCTTAGCAGCAGCGCTTATTCTTGTAATCCAGATTCTTCTGAAATCTCTCTTCTTCTGCTTTCTGCCTATATAAGCATATACCAAAGACTTCATTACCGCCTGTTTGGCTGTTCTGAAGCATTTTGATTTTGCACCTCTGTATCCTTTTGCAAGTTTCAATACTCTCTTGCGTCTTTTTCTGGTTGCCATTGCACCTTTAACTCTAGCCATTTTCGATGCCTCCTCCTATATCTTATTTATACAATATCAGTCTCTTGATTGTAGCAGCATTTGCACTGCCTGCATAAGCCTGTTTTCTCAAAGCTCTCTTTCTCTTTGTAGACTTCTTGGTCAAAATGTGTCTTCTGAATGCTTGGTTGATTTTAACCTTTCCCTTTTTGGTGAGATTAAATCTCTTTGCCGCACCTCTGTGAGTTTTGATTTTCGGCATGATTATTACACTCCTTCCGATATTTTAGTTTTAATTTTGTTTAGGGGCAACTACCATTGCCATGTTTCTTCCCTCGAGCTTAGCCTGCTTTTCAACATTGCCAATCTCTGCGAGAGACTGTGCCACACGCTCCAGAAGCTCCTGCCCCAAAGATGTGTGGTGCAATTCTCTGCCTCTGAATTTTACGGTAATCTTTACTTTATCACCCGACTTGAGAAATTTTGAAGCCTGATTAACCTTTGTGTTGAAATCATGCACATCGATAGACGGTGACATCTTAACTTCTTTGACACTGACAATTTTCTGATTTTTTCTCGTTTCTTTCTCGCGCTTTGCCTGTTCAAATCTGTACTTGCCGTAATCCATGATTTTGCACACGGGCGGCTTTGCCTGGGGAGATATCTCCACAAGATCGAGATTTTTGTCATAAGCCTTTGCCTGAGCATCCTTAACGGAAACAATGCCGAGCTGCGAGCCGTCAACATCAATCAGCCTAACTTCCTTGCCCTTAATTTCGTCATTAATCAAACATTCCTTAATACTGATGATAAAGCACCTCCAAAAATAAACTTTTGCAACAAAAATTGCAAACAAAAAAGCGGGCAAAATCCACCCACTCATAAAACGCATTACAAGTATTAACCGTGCAAACGCCTTTGCTTGCAGGTGAGAAGTGGACTTCTGCTTTACTTTCTTAAGTATTATACCACCGCCGAATGCATTTGTCAATGCTTTTTTGATACTTTTTTCTTCTTTTTTGTTTTTCTTCTTTTCCTACGCGCTCACGCAAAAAAGTTGAAAAAGTTGAAAAAGTTTTGATTTTGGTATTGACAAAACCGCAAAAATGAGGTATCATATAGGAGTTGAGTTCAGTAGTGTCTGTCTCCGTAGCTCAGCAGGATAGAGCGTTCGCCTCCTAAGCGAAAGGCCGCGCGTTCGAATCGCGCCGGGGACGCCAAAGTCCTGTCTTAATTTTTTAAAATAATTTAACACATTTCGGGGTGTGGCGCAGTTGGTAGCGCACTAGACTGGGGGTCTAGGGGCCGCAAGTTCAAGTCTTGTCACTCCGACCACGTCAGAGCAAGCGATATGCAGCTTGCTCTGTTTTTTTATAAAAAACCGGAGTTCACCCATGCCGCTGTTCATCTTTTGCAAACGGTCATGCCCTTGCTGCCTGTTCGCTTGCAAGTGCATTTCAGGCAGGCGGAACCCGAACACGTGTTAACGTTTCGGCCCCGTCTGCCTGACCTTTCCGCCGTTCAAGGCATTTTAAAAAATTACTTCTTTTCGTTAACGGCAATCCATATCTCGCACTTATAATCAGGGTCGGAGGTATCTGCCGACGAGTAGACCTCAAATTCAACATTCTCGTCATATTCATACTGAGTGCTCTGAGGGAAAAATTCCGTCACGATTCTGTTGTATGTTTCAATAAAAGCGTCGGGCATTTTTCCTTTGCTTGTAAACACCGCATATGTGTTTGCCGGAATCGTAATAATCTCCAAATCGTCATCGGTCTTTCTGCCGTCATACTCCGCACCTATGCCGTAGGGAAACTGCTTCGCGTCAAGCTCGGACGAAAAGCATATGCCGAGCAGCCCCTTCATAACCGGATTTTCGGGTATGAGCGCATCCAATCTTCCCAGGGTGCCGTCCTTGCCGTACTCCTGCCACATTGCGGTTATATTCATCGTGGCATTTGCCGCCTTGGGCTTGCTGACCTTTTTTCTTTTGCATACCACCTGAAATGCGTCTCTTTTTTCAATTCTGTAATCCATTTTACTGCCTCCCGTTAAAGTTAATTTTACAGAGAGGGGAGTAAAGATTTTGACCTTGCCTCCATGCTTGGCTTCGCTCGGGGCAATGCCGTGAAATCGGGTAAAGGCGCGCGAAAAGCTTTCCGGCGTGTCATATCCGTATTTGAGGGCAATGTCAATGATTTTTCCGCCGCCCTTTGACAGCTCTTCTCCCGCAAGGGACAGTCTGCGCATACGGATGTAATCGCCGAGCGACATACCGCAAAGAATCCCGAATATACGCTGAAAATGAAATGATGACGAATACGCCTGCTGCGCAACGGCTTCAAAATCAATTTCGTCGGTTATGTTGGATTCCACATAGTCGATAGCTCTTTGTATTCCTTGTATTCAATTCATCTTATCGCTCCCTTTCTGTGATTACATTCTAACACAAAACGGCGGTGGTTTCCTGACTTTAATTGCTGTGGCATGTTATGAATAATACGGGATTGTACTTTTGTTTTCGGAAACATTATATTCCCTCAAAATTCTTTTGTAAAGCGGCGTGTGAGCGCGGATGAATTGGCACGTTTCAGTTCTGCAATGCCGCCAGCGCAAAATTGATGTGCTCAAATGAGGATATTTCACCGCTGTTTTCAAAATATTTTCCGATGTCCTTGTCATTCAAGAAATTGTATATCAAAAATCCGTGCTTTTGCAGCAGTATTTCAAGCTCGCCGTAACCGAAACAGGATTTCATCGGATTGCCGCTCATCTGCTCCATGCGCACCGTCTCGGCAACGCGCGGCACTCCTGACGAAAACATATGATTGTCCGCAAAGTCAAACACCACGGTGCTCCCAACCGCCGCAAAATCCGATATTTTTTCAAACAAAGCCGATATCTCGTCCTTGGCCAGATAGTACAAGAGTCCGAGACAGGAAAATACAGTCTTCTTTGAAAAATCGAATCCGTTTTCGCTCAGAACCGTTTTGAGGTCGTCTCTTGAAAGGTCGGCTGCAATGTAATGCGCTCCTCCCCCATTCAGCCCTGCCCGTCTCATGCGCCTGAGCTTGTCGGCAATCACCTCCGGCGTGTCAATCTCAAAAATCTCAATGCCGTTACCGCGCTGCCCGAGCAAAAATGTATCCAATCCGCACCCGAGTATAACATATTGCCGTGCCCCGGTGCGCAGCTCGTTTTTGAGCACATCTTCACAGAATTTTGCCCTTGCAAGCGGCGTCGGCGCAAGATATTCGTTGACATATGACGCGACATCGCCCTTTGCGTCCGCAATGAATTTTTCTATTCTTTCATAATCCGCTTTCCCGAGCAGATTTTCCGACAATTCATCCGCAAAAATCGGATTTTCGCTGTGCTTAAAATGATATGCCCTTGCGAATGCCGACATAAGCGCCGTCAGGTTTGCGCCGCCGTTTTTTCGCCCCTCGGTGTTTTCCGCAGCCTGTTCAAACAATCCGTGACGGCTGCAATAGAAATAAAACTTTCCGCCGTACATCTTCGGAATGTGTACTTCGCTGTCCTGTTCGGGGTACAGCCGCACCGTCATGACCCTGTCATAGCTCACATATGACACAAATCCGATGTAGTGCTCCTTGATCATCTCATGATTAAATTTTATATAAAACTCGCCCTCGGTTTCTTTAATCTCCGCAAGGTTTTGTATGTGCTTTCTCGAACGCGCAATGGTCACGGAATCAAGCACCTCGAAAAAGTCAAAATCAAGCATTTTAAGCAGACTTTCTGTTGTTCTCTTCTCCGGCTCCCATTTGCTCCAGGTGTTAAAAGCCCTTTGCGCATTCTTGAATATCTCGTCAATAGAACGCGTTGTGTTCAGCTTTTCGTCAATATAATCCGTGTTGCCCTCATAGGCGAGCGCAAGCTGGTTTTTAAGGTCGTTAAACCTATTGTTTACAGGCGTTGCGGAAAGCGTAAGCACCTTTGTTTTCACACCTTTGCGAATAACCTTGTTCAGCAATATCAAATACCTGTTCTGTTTTTTGACATCTTCACCCGACACTCTGCCGCCATTACGGAAATTGTGCGATTCATCTATAACCACAAGGTCGTAGTTACCCCAATTGAGTCTATCTAGGTCAAGCCCGTTTGATTGACCGTTTGTCCGATTCAGGTCAGTGTGATAAAGCACATCATAATTAAGCCTGTCTGCCGCAATGGGGTTATTGACATAGTTATCTTTATATGTATTCCAGTTGTTCGACAGCTTCTTCGGGCACAGCACAAGGACGGATTTATTCCTGTTTTCATAGTATTTAACAACGGCAAGCGAAGTAAAGGTCTTGCCGAGACCGACGCTGTCCGCCAAGATGCAACCGTTTCCGTGCCGTAAAGACTCCTCTCGCGGTTGAGGCGGGGTACATAGAATTCCCGTTTCTCTTTTCTTGCTTTCTCGGTTGTAAATGTAGGAGAAGTGAATATAAAGCGCATTTCATCTATGCACTTCAGTTCGTTTCTTAATTCACGGAATGCATAGATAGAAAAGCAAGCTGCCTCAACAGAAAGCTTGCTGCCTTTTTTCAGTTCTGTTTTCAGGTCGTCTTTCAACGTCTTTGAAATATTATCGATTATCTCCATATTCACATCACCATATTTTAATTATATCACATCTGTTGTACATAAAACAGTACAGTAAACCATCAATCTGCATTCAATTACTTCAAAATCAATCACTTAATATAATATCATAAATTATCCAAACAATCAACGAAATAATTAATTATTTTACACTCATATCCTGTTTTCTCACAAACATACAAGGAAATCGTCCAAATTACGGTATAAAATACAATTCAAAATTTCTTTTTCATTCACATCCAAAAAAACAAGGACTGTTGCCGCCGCAACAGTCCTTGTTTTTATAAGTGCTGAATATTAAATTATTTCATAACCCCGAGACCGCTCTGGCTTATTATCTCTTTGCCGAAATCGCCTTTCATAAGGTCGATAAATTTATCCACTTTCTCATTCTTCTCGTCTCTCACAACCGCATAATAATTGGTTGTGTATGGGTACTTGCCCTCGCCTATGGTGTCATCCGACGGTGCAATTCCGTCCACACTCATCATCTTAAGGTTTGTCGGCCCGATAAGCATCTGCGCCATGTTGAAATAATAATACAGACTGTAACCCATAGCTATGCTGTCGGTGTGCTCCGAGTTATAGTCGTCTACATCGGTGAGGATGCTCGCCATGGCATACGATATGTTCTCCTTGCTGATGTTCTCATTAATGCTCTTGCCGTCTAAGATGAATTTCTCCATCTGTGCGTGGCTGCCGCTATCGTTGTTTCTGCAATACGCCACAAGCGCCTTGTCGTCTCCGCCGAGCTCTTTCCAGTTCTTAATGGTGTCATTCACATAGATGTCCCTCGCCTGCTCCGTGGTTATATTATCAGCCTTGTTGTTCTTATCCGTAAAAAACACAAGCGCCTCGTTTGCAATCGGCACAAACTTCAGCTTTACGCCCTTTTCCTCGGCGTACTTGGTGATGTCCTCGCTCGGGTCGGGCACAAATATCATCTCAACCTCGCCGTCAATCAGGCGTTTGTACGAATTAGCCGTCTTGGAGTGAGCCTTTGGCATGGTGTCGAGATTATAGCTGTTCAGGTAATATGCGCTGTATATGTTCCTCGTTATCTCATATGTAGATGTGGAACCGTCCAGCACGGGTATCTCCTCGCTCGGAGCGTCCGCTTTCTTTATAGCCGGTGCATTGTCGTTTATAAAATCACGAATGAAATAATACATAAAATCCGCACATTCGCGTCTCGTCACCGCGTTTTGCGGATTGAGCGTGTATATGTCATATGACGAATCAAACGGATTTTCGGTGTTTTCGTAATCCTCAATAAGCATAAATCCGCTCTTGCTGAGTTTAAGATAAGCCTCGCGTGCAAAATCCGTCACCTTGTCAAAATCCTTGTACAAAGTCTCGGGGTCGGCATCCGCGTCGTCCGTAAACTCATATTTCATGTCCGTAAGCATCCTGTATGTCATAGCCATGAGCTGTTCACGTGTCACTCTGTCGTCGGGATTAAACTTTTCATCCGCAACGAAAACTCCGCTCTTGTGCAATGCCATTACAACGCCCTTGTACCAACTGTCATCCGCCACATCGGCATATATGGATTTGTCGTCGGTATTGCCAACGCTGAAAAGCCGTGCAAACACTGCTGCCATCTCGGCGCGCGTGAGCGCCTCGTCGGGCGAGAACGTGCCGTCGCCGTTACCGGTCATCACTTGCCTTGCCGACATCTCGTTTATTCCGAATTCATATTCCTCCACATCGTTAAATTTAGCAGGGGTCACAAGCTCGGCGGCAATTGCATCGGAATCCGGTGCATAGGCATACATATAACCGCTGTAATCCTGCGCGGAGAGCGGTATCATTCTGCCGCTGCTCTTGTCCGCAGCAATATAAATATCCTTGTACTGCACCGCGTCGTCACTGATGCCGATATACTTAATTCCGTCAATCGGCGCCGCAAAAGCGCTAGTTGCCGTGACGGCAATCGCAGTGAGTGTACACAACAGTTTTTTCATAAAAAATCCCTCCCGTATATGTTTTGTCAATTCAAAGATAACATATACAGGAAGGATTGTCAACAAACTAATTATTAAAAATTATTAAAACTTTATTAAATCAAGTCTCCATTATAACCGGCAGAATCATCGGCTTGCGCTTTGTGTCTCTGTACAGCTCGTCGGATACCTTTGACTTAAGCTTGGTTTTAATGGTAGTCCAGTCGCGAATCTTGCTCTTCTCGCACTCATCAAGGCAATCCTTGCAGATGACGCGTATTGTCTCCATGAGATTCTCCGCCTCGCGCACATAGACAAATCCGCGCGATATAACATCGGGACCTGCAACCACAGAACCTGTCGCACCGTCTATGGTGACAACAATAACGATAAGTCCGTCCTCGGCAAGATGCCGTCTGTCGCGCAGCACAATGTTACCCACATCGCCCACGCCGAGACCGTCCACAAGCACTCTGCCCGAGGGCACAGTCTCCGTTGCCCTTGCAGAAGAATTGTTTATCTCGAGCACTCTGCCTATCTCCATGATGAATATGCGCTTGTCACTTATGCCCATCATTCTGCCAAGGTCGGCATTCGCCTTGAGGTGTCTGTATTCGCCATGCACCGGCATAAAATATTTCGGCTTGGTGAGCGCAAGAATCATCTTGAGTTCCTCCTGGCACGCATGACCCGACACATGAACCTCTGCCGTGGTGTGGTCGTTTATGACATCCGCACCTTTTTTGAACAGCTCGTTCACCACATTGGACACGAGTTTCTCGTTGCCCGGAATTGGGTTAGCGGACACGATTACCGTGTCGCCTTTTTTAATCTCAACCTTTCTGTGGTCGGAATATGCCATTCGGTAGAGCGCGCTCATTGGCTCGCCCTGGCTGCCTGTTGTGATTATGACAAGGTTTTCGTCAGGGTACTTCTTTATGTCGTCTATGTCGATTATAGTACCTTTGGGCACCTTCATATATCCAAGCTGTATTGCCACATCCACAAGGTTTACCATACTTCTGCCGGACACAGCTACTTTACGGTTATTGTTTCGCGCAGCGTTGATAATTTGCTGAACCCTGTGTACATTCGATGCAAAGGTTGCCACGATTATGCGATCCTTCGTCGCCTTGAACACCGATTCAAAGGTAGAGCCGACCGTGCGCTCCGATTTTGTAAATCCTGTGCGCTCCGCATTGGTGCTGTCACTCATGAGCAGCAGCACACCTTTTTTGCCAAGCTCGCCAAATCTTGTCAGGTCAATCATTTCTCCGTCAATCGGCGTCGTATCGATTTTGAAATCGCCTGTGTGCACAACCACACCGAGCGGTGTGTGAATTGCTATTGCCACGGCATCTGCTATGGAGTGATTTGACCTTATGAACTCAACCTTAAACGGTCCAAGGTTGATCGTGTCGCCCGGTTTTACCCTGTTGAGAGTAGAGCCGGAGAGCAGATTGTGCTCTTTCAGTTTATTTGCCACCAAACCAAGCGTGAGGTTGGTTCCGTACACCGGCACATTTATCTCGCGCAGAAAATACGGCAGTGCTCCTATGTGATCCTCATGACCGTGAGTGAGCACAACCGCCCTCACCTTTTCAATATTTTTTGTGAGATAAGAAAAATCGGGTATGACGGTGTCTATGCCCAAAAGCTCTTCATCGGGAAAAGCAAGTCCGCAGTCGAGCACGATTATGTCGTTGCCGTACTCAAAAACGGTCATATTTTTACCTATCTCATCAAGACCTCCGAGAGGTATTACTTTTAATTTTGATTTTTTTGCCACAATATTCCTCCTTAAAAATTTGAACACAAAAACAAACCCATAAATTCAGGGCTTTTTCTCAAAGTATCAAACTAATCCGCTCAAATCAGTTATACATTGATACACACTTGTCCGTGTGCATGAATGTCGGCTTGCCAAAAACGGTCGGCAGAGCAAAACATTCAAAAAAAACTTAAATTTTCTCCGCACATACTGCAATGCCGATATAGATTTTGACGCCCGATCACACGGCATATGCAATGCAGAATTTTATATATTATACCGCAAATTTTTGCGGTTAAATATCGCTCTCATATTATTATATCAAAAACAAACGATAAAATAAAGTGTTTTTTATAAATTTAATTATTTTTTACTCAACTTTTTTCACACGAGCTTGGATATATCGAAAAATGTTATCACAAGCATAAGTCCTATAAGCAGCACAAAACCCAGCGCGTGCACCATTGCCTCTTTGTCGGGCGGCACGGGTTTGCGCCTGATTATCTCTATAAGTACAAAAAGTATTCTGCCCCCGTCCAGAGCCGGCAGCGGCAGCAGATTTACCACACCGAGGTTGAGAGAAATAAGCGCCGCAAGGTTAATCAGTGGCAAAATGCCGTTTCTCGCCGCATTGCCTATCTCGCCCACTATGCCCACAGGGCCGGATATATCCGACGCAGGCACACTGCCCTTTATCAAATCGACAAAGGAGAACAGCACCACTTTAATCACAAACAGCGACTGATACCACGTGTATTTTACTACTCCGAAAAACGTCTTGCCCTCCGGCATGGGGGTAAAGCCCAGGAGATATCTGCCGTTTTCCTCGGAATACTTGGGCGCCGTCACAACTCCGAATTCCGCGCCGTCACGCCTAAAGATAATCTCTGCGCTGTTATTTGAGTTTTTGTACATAAAGTACGTTATATCGTTGTAAGTACGCACCTTGGTTGAATATGAATCACCGTGCATGGCGATTATCTCATCGCCGATCTGTATGCCGGCGTCAGCAAATGAAGAGTTTTCAAGCACCGTGCCGACTTTGTTTGTGGCAAATGACGCCGCATTGGACATGATGATTGCAAAGAGCAAAAATCCCAGCACAAAATTCATAAAAGCGCCTGCCGCAAGCACAATGAGCCTTGCATACCGCGGTTTATTGCAAAAGGCATTACTATCCTCAGATTCTCCGTCCTCGCCCTCGAGCTTGACATAACCGCCGAGCGGCAGAGCACGCAGAGAATAATCCGTGCCGCCGCGCCTGAAACCGCCGAGGCGCGGCCCCATGCCGACGGAAAATTCGTTGACCGTCATGCCAAAGAGTTTTGCCGTGACAAAGTGCCCCAATTCATGTATAAAGATGATAACGCAAAAAACGATAATCGCACTTACAGCAGTCAGCATATATCCTCACTTTCCGCAGGCAGCCGCGAACTCGCGCGCCGCCGCGTCATACTCAACAATTTTTTCAACGGTCGGTTCACCGTTTGTATGCACTCCGTTCATAGTTTTTGCAACAATTTCGCAAATATCACAAAAACCGATTTTGTCATGCAAAAACATATCCACAGCCACCTCGTTTGCGGCATTCATCACGGTGGGCAGCAGTCCGCCGCGCTTTGCCGCGTCGAGCGCAAGCGCCAGGCAGCCAAATGTCTGCATATCGGGTTTCTCAAAGGTGAGCGCACCGCAGGAGAACAAATCAAGCTCATCTGTCACCGCAGCCGCCCTCTCGGGGTAGTTTATCGCGTAGCTGATGGGCAGTTTCATATCCGGCACACCGAGCTGCGCTATGACGGAATTGTCGCAGAATCTGACGGCAGAATGTACTATGCTCTGCCTGTGCACAAGCACCTCGATGTCGTCCGCCTCAACGCCGAAAAGCCACTTTGCCTCTATAACCTCAAGCCCCTTATTCATCATGGTGGCACTGTCTATGGTTATCTTGCTGCCCATAGACCAATTGGGGTGTTTGAGCGCATCCTCACGGCGCACGCGTGCAAGTTCGTCCTTAGTTTTGCCGAAGAACGGCCCACCGGACGCAGTGAGGAGAATTTTTTTGATTTTTTTGTAATCATTGCCCCTCAGGCACTGAAAAATAGCGCTGTGCTCGCTGTCAACGGGCAGGATGTCCGCGTTATATTCCTTTGCGAGCGGAATTATAATCTGCCCCGCGGTAACAAGGGTTTCCTTGTTGGCAAGCAGAATTTTTTTGCCTTTTTTCACTGCCGCAACCGTCGGCAGCAGCCCCACATTGCCTACTACCGATGTGAGCAGCATCTCGGTTTTTTCGTACTCCGCAATCTCAACAAGTCCTTCCACTCCGCACACTATGCGGATGGGGATTCCGTCAAGTTCTGCCTTTAGCTCGGAATAATGATCAGAGCCTATGCACACGATTTTGGGTTTGTATTTTTTAGTCTGCTCCGCAAGCAGCTTTGCGTTGCTGTTCGCCGAGAGAGCAACTATGTTAATATCATCAAAACAGTCCGCCACCTCTAAGGTCTGTCTGCCAATAGAGCCGGTGGAGCCGAGTATGGACAAGTTTTTCATAAAATCCTCCGTCAGCCGAATATGCCGAATCCGGTTAAGAAATAATAAACCACGGGCGCAATGTATATTACGGAATCAAACCTATCGAGCACACCGCCGTGACCCGGCATTATGCTGCCGAAATCCTTTGCGCCGTGTTCCCTCTTGATGCATGACGCCGCAAGGTCGCCCACTTGAGACGCACACGAGCAGACAAAAGCGAGCACCGCACCCATGAGATATTTCGGCGTTGCGTCGAAAGCATATTTACACACCGCCATATACACCATCATCGACACCACCGCACCGGCAACACCGCCGAGTGCGCCCTCAACGGTTTTCTTGGGGCTGACCTCGGGTATAAGCTTGGTTTTGCCGAAGAAAACGCCCGTAAAATACGCAAATGTGTCCGTAAGCCACGCTATGACAAACGGAATCCAGATGTACATTCTGCCGTTTGGCAGTGCACTGATGAGATATATGCACGACAGGAAAAGCGTGATGTAGTTTGTACCCAAAAATGCCGTCGCCGCGTCGGAAAATGTCAGACGTTTGTGGTTAAGCACCATAGCAAGCAGAAGCAGTACGGTGTACATAAACATGATCGGCGGCATGAGCCTGTTTGAGGCAGCCTTTTCCGTTATGAAAGTAACCGTTGTGCCGATTGCGTAAGCATACGACAGCAGCACAAGGATTTTTCTGTCCTTGGTATATCCTACGGTGCGGAAAAATTCATACAGAGCAAGCATGATTATCGCGCCGACTATCACGCCTATAACAAGCAAATCGGCATACAAAAACACCGAAACGGCGACAATAGCGCCGAGCACTCCGAAAATTATTCTCTTAGTCATCACACACCTCCGAAGCGCCTGTTTCTCGCCTGATAATCGATTACTGCCCTGTGCAGATCCGCCTCGGTAAAGTCCGGCCAGCAGATATCCGAAAACCAAAACTCGCTGTACGCACTCTGCCACATAAGAAAATTGCTCAGTCTCAGCTCGCCGCTCGGTCTGATGATCAAGTCGGGGTCGGGCATGAAATTTGTATACAGATTATCCGCAATCATCTTTTCATCCACATCGTCCGGATCTATCCTACCGTCCTTTGCCGCTGCGCACAGTTTTTGCGTAGCGTGAACAAGCTCCTCTCTGCCGCCGTAATTCAGAGCAATGACGAGTGTTATTTTATCGTTATCCTCGGTGTTTTTCTCCACGATGTCAATCTTTCGGTTAATCTCTTCCGACAGCTGATCGCGCCGACCGATTATCCTTATGCGTATGTTCTCGCCGCCGAGCACCCTCTTGTAGTCGTCAAGGTAGTTTATCATCAGTTTCATGAGCGATTCCACCTCGTCCTTGGGGCGTTTCCAGTTCTCCGTGGAAAAGGCGTATACCGTCACATAACGTATGCCGAGTTTCTCCGCCGCACGGGTGATTTTGTCCAGAGTCTTTGCACCGGCGGCGTGACCGGCAGAACGCGGCAAACCTCTGCGCCGCGCCCACCTGCCGTTGCCGTCCATTATTATACCTATATGCTGAGGAATGTTTGCATAATCTATCTCAGCATTGTTTTTTTGTTTTTTCCCGAATCCGAAGAACATAGATTACAGCTCCATAATTTCTTTTTCTTTGTTCGACTGAATTTCATCGATACTCTTTACGAATTTATCCGTAAGGTTCTGCACATCTTTCTCTATGCCCTTTAGGTCATCTTCGGTTATCTCGCTATTTTTCTTCTGCGCCTTAAAGAACTCCATAGCGTCCCTTCTTATGGAGCGGATAGCCACCTTGCCCTCCTCACATTTGGTGTGGATGACCTTTGCAATCTCTTTTCTTCTCTCCTCGGTAAGGGGTGGAAAAGAGAGACGGATAGCCTTGCCGTCGTTGTTCGGAGTTATGCCGAGGTCGGATTTAAGGATGGCCTTTTCCACCTCAGAAAGCACCGTAGCATCCCACGGCTGAATAAGAATGGTCCTCGGGTCGGGCACGGAAACAGTGCCTATCTGCGGCAGCGGCGTCTGCACGCCGTAATACTCCACATTAATCTTGTTAAGCATAGCCGGATTGGCTCTGCCTGCGCGCAGTGTGGAGAGATCCTCCTCGAGAACCGATATTGATTTGTTCATTTTTTCCTGATATTTGCTCAAATCCGCCATTATATTGTATCCTCCTTAACAATAGTTCCGATTTCTTCGCCGCATACGGCTTTTATGATATTTTCGGGATCATCCAGTCCGAACACCCTTATCGGGATGTGGTTATCCATACACAGAGATGTCGCAGTGGAATCCATTACGCCGAGACCTCTGTTGAGCACATCGATGTACGAAAGAGTAGAGAATTTCTTAGCATTAGGGTTGATATTGGGGTCGCTGTCGTACACACCGTCAACTTTTTTTGCAAGCAGGATTATGTCCGCATTAATCTCCGCCGCGCGCAGCGCCGCCGCAGTGTCTGTGGAGAAATACGGATTTCCCGTGCCGCAGCCGAACACAACTACTCTGCCTTTCTCAAGGTGCTTGTTAGCCTTGCCGCGGATATACGGCTCGGCTATCTGGCGCATCTCTATGCCCGTCTGCACTCTGGTGGGCACATTGCGCGCCTCAAGAGCGTCCTGAAGCGCAAGAGAGTTAATCGCCGTGGCAAGCATACCCATGTGGTCTGCCCTGGTTCTGTCCATGTTTTCGCCGGTTCTGCCGCGCCAAAAGTTACCGCCGCCGACAACTATGGCCACCTCAACGCCCATCTCATTCACTTTCTTGAGCACATCGGTAACGGCGCCGATAGTTTTTTCGTCAAGACCGAATGATTTGTCACCGGCGAGTGCCTCGCCGCTGATTTTCAGCAGAACTCTTTTGTATATTGGTTTCATCATGTTTCCTCCTGTAATTATATGTTTAATACGCCATTCATTAATCTGTCTCATATATTATAACATAGTATTTCAAAAAAAGGAACACCTAAGTGTTCCTTTTTTTGAAATTTTTTAAATTTCTTGTTTTTGATTATTTAATCATGCTTGCAACTTCGTCGGCAAAGTTGTCTTCTCTCTTCTCAAGACCTTCGCCCTTCTCAAATCTTACAAAGTCAACAAGTTTAACACCCTTGGATTCGAGGTACTGACCAACCTTGAGGTCGGGGTTCTTAACGAATTCCTGGAGGAGCAGACAGTTCTGGTCAAAGAACTTGTTGATTTTTCCGCCAACCATCTTTTCAATGATATTGTCGGGTTTGCTTGCATTCTTGGGGTCTTCCTTAATCTGAGCGATGATGATGGATTTTTCGTGCTCAACATCCTCTGCCGGAACAGACTCCTTGTTAAGATAGAGCGGATTGATAGCCGCAATCTGCATTGCAGCGTCTCTTGCAGCCTCGTGTGCGTCTGCGTTTGCAACATCGCCCTCAGCCTTAACGAGCACGCCGATTCTGCCCTCGCCGTGGATGTAGGAAACAACTCCGCCCTCATATCTTGCAAATCTTCTGATTGTGAGGTTCTCGCCGATTGTGAGAATTTTTTCTCTGAGCATTTCTTCAACGGTCATGTCGGAATCGGTATATTTGAGCGCCTTAAGAGCGTCAACGTCTGCCGGATTCTCGTCTGCAACAATTTTTGCAAGTGTAGCTACAAAGCCTCTGAAATCGGCATTTTTTGCAACAAAGTCTGTCTCGGAGTTTACCTCGATGAGCGAGCCGACGGAACCGTCAGCCGCAACATAAGCGTCTACTATACCTTCTGCTGCAATTCTGCTTGCTTTCTTTTCTGCTGCGGCAAGGCCTTTTTCTCTGAGGAACTCTATGGCCTTTTCCATATCTCCGTCAGACTGGGTGAGCGCTTTTTTGCAATCCATCATTCCGCAGCCTGTTTTTTCTCTCAAATCTTTAACGTCCTTAGCAGTAAACATTTAATTTTTCCCTCCGTTTTTTATTATTTGATAAACGAAACAAAATCTCCGTAGTAAGCCAATGCGGAGATTTTGCATTTGATATTAAAATTACTCAGCGTCAGCCTCGGCAGCCGGAGCGTCGTCCTGCTCTGCAACAGCGGCGTCCTCACCCTGTCTGCCCTCGATAATGGCGTCTGCCATTGTCGAAGCAATAAGCTTAACGGCTCTGATAGCATCGTCGTTGCCGGGGATTACATAATCAACCTCGTCCGGATCGCAGTTGGTATCAACAATAGCTACAACCGGTATACCGAGCTTTTTAGCCTCGGATACGGCGATTTTCTCTTTTCTGGGATCTACAATGAACATAGCGCCCGGGAGCTTTTTCATGTCCTTGATACCGCCGAGATACTTGTCGAGTTTTTCGATCTCGAGTTTGAGCTTTGCAACCTCTTTCTTCGGCAGCAGCTCAAATGTGCCGTCCTCTTCCATCTTGTTAAGCTGGTTGAGTCTCTCGATTCTCTTTTTGATTGTCTTAAAGTTGGTGAGCATACCGCCGAGCCATCTTGCGTTTACGTAGTACATACCCACTCTCTGAGCCTCTTCCTTAATTGACTCCTGAGCCTGCTTTTTTGTGCCTACAAAGAGGATGTCCTCGCCGTTTGCGGCAACTTCCTTGATGAAATCGTATGCTTCAACAATCTTCTTAACGGTCTTTTGCAGATTGATAATGTAGATACCGTTTCTCTCCGTGTAGATGTACTCTGCCATCTTAGGATTCCATCTTCTAGTCTGGTGACCGAAGTGAACTCCTGCTTCCAACAACTGTTTCATAGATATAACTGACATATTATTCACCTCCAAAAAATTTACCCTCCGCAGCCGTCACCTGGCATCGGGACCGCACGACTATGTCAGAATCGCGCGGCATCGCCCGCTGTCATCGGGATGCGTGCGTATTAACCGTATGATAGTATACCACAAGTTTTTGATAAATGCAAGCTTTTTTGCAATATTTTTATTTTTTTCAATATTTTTTCGCTTTTCCGTAATTTTCGGTTATTTCATCACAGCTTTGCTCTGATTATTTTTCCGCTCGTGGTCTTTGGCAGGCTTTCCTTAAATTCCACAATTCTCGGGTATTTATACGGCGCGGTGTTGTCCTTTACATAGTTCTGAATTTCCTTTTTCAGTTCCTCAGTCGGCTCTGTGCCCTTGGTCAGGACAATGCTCGCCTTGACCACCTGACCGCGAACCGGATCGGGCGAGGGAGAAACTCCGCATTCTATTACATACGGCAGCTCCATGATAACGCTCTCTATCTCAAAAGGCCCTATGCGGTAGCCGGACGACTTGATTACATCATCTATGCGGCTGACGTAGTAGTAAAATCCGTCCTCATCACGATAAGCCACATCGCCCGTATGATACATTCCGTCGTGCCATGCCTCGTTAGTCTTTTCTTCATCTTTATAATATCCCTTGAAAAGTCCGCAGGGCACTTTTTTGTCCGTGCGGATGACTATTTCGCCGTTGTCTCCGGGTCGCACACTCCTGCCCTCGGAATCGACAATGTCAACATCATATATCGGTGTGGGTTTGCCCATAGAGCCGAGCTTATACTCATTGCCGTAGAGATTTGCAATAATACAGGTCGTCTCCGACTGACCGAAGCCTTCCATAATCTTAAGTCCGGTGAGTTTTTCAAACTGACGGTAAACCTCGGGGTTGAGCGCCTCGCCGGCGGTAGTGCAGTGCTGAACGGTTGACAGGTCGTATTTTGTCAAATCCTCCTTAATGAGCATACGCAGCATTGTCGGGGGCGCGCAGAATGTGGTGATGTGATACTTGGCAAAGAGCGGAAGAATATCCGCCGCGTCGAATTTGTCAAAATCATAGACAAATATTCCTGCCTCACATATCCACTGACCGAAAATCTTGCCCCACGCAGCCTTTGCCCAGCCGGTGTCGGATATGGTCAGGTGCAGCCCGTCCGGGTCAACGCAATGCCAGTAGTTTGCCGTGTGGAAATGGCCGAGGGCATATTTGCAGCTGTGAAGAGCCATCTTCGGGTTACCGGTTGTGCCCGATGTAAAGTACATGAGCATATCGTCATCTCCGCAGGCGGAATCGGCTGTCCGCTCAAACACATCGGAGAATCTTGAAACTTCCTCGTCAAAATTTCTCCAGCCGTCCCTAGTGCCCCCGACAATTATCTTGTGTTCGAGAGTGGTGCTGCCCTGCGCGCCGAGGTCAGCCTGATGTGCAATATCGCCCAGCGCGCTGCAAAGAATCGCCTTTACGCCTGCCGCGCCGTAACGGTATTCATAGTCGTGCGCCTGAAGCAGATTTGACGCCGGTATGGCAACCGCGCCGATTTTGTTCAGCCCCACAATCGCGGGCCAGAATTGATAATTTCTTCTGAGGACAAGCATAACCTTGTCGCCCTTGCCTATGCCGAGAGAGCGGAAATAATTTGCGCAGCGCGCTGATTCCCTCTTGATGTCGCCGAAGGTGAATTTCCTCTCATTCTTTTCGTGGTCGAGGTGAACCATGGCGATTTTATCCGGATTTTTGTCCGCAATGGCGTCAACTATGTCAAAAGCAAAGTTGAACTTATCCTCATTTTTAAATTCAATTGACGCAGGTGCGCCGTTTTCGTCCTCCGTAACATCAATAAAACTGCGGTAAACCCTCTTGTACTCGCGGTGAGGCTTATATCCGTCGTTTTCCACAAGCTTTTTGCCGTCCACGGTGCCGTCGCTGTTTTTGCCCTTGAGCACTATCGCATAGAAATAGCAGTCTTCACCGCCGACAGCTATCATTCCGTGCGGAGTTGAGCTGTCATAATACGCGGTGTCGCCGGGGTGCAGAATCTCTGTGTGGCTGCCTATCTGAATCTTCATTGTTCCGCTGATGACAATGTCGCACTCCTGACCTTCGTGCGTGGTAAGCTCTATGTCGCTGCGCTCCGTCTCTTCGTCATAAATGCATTTTACATACAGCGGCTCGGACACACGGTTTTGGAACTCTGCCGCCAAGCCGTAATATATCATTCCGTTAGCCTTTTGAATCTCCACACCCTCGCGGTTGCGCGTGATTGTGTAGGATTTCAGTTTCGGGCTTTCGCCCTCTATTATGTCGGTCACATTGACGTTAAAAGCAAGCGCGCATCTGTAAATAAACGCAAAGCTGAGGTCGTGCTCGGCATTTTCGCACGCCAGGTATTCATCGACCGTCACGTCGGTAAGATGAGCCATAGTCTCGGGCGATATGCCCTCAATGTTGCGCAGCTCCCTGATTCGCGCCGCAACCTCGCTGATTTTCAAGTCAAGTCCGGTTATCTGTCCTTCCATAATTGTCATGCTCCTTTTCCGTAAAGTCTTTTGCAATAAAAAAATCGTCCCAAAGATAGAATAAATCTTTGAGACGAGTAAAATCATAACCCGCGGTACCACTCAAATTGCGCCGTATGTTAAAACGACACCGCTCTTCGGACTCCAACAAGCCCTATGCACTGACGCAGCATTCTCGAAAAGGTTCTACTTGCGAAAAAAACGCTTTCTTCCTTTCAACTCAGGAGCTACAAACATCCGACCTCCGCGCACATGACTTGCACCAACCGTCATCTCTCTTTGCCGCTTTAATCGGAGCACTCTCCGTCAAAGTTTTTTAATTTACTTAATAATATCACACGGCTTTGAGTTTGTCAATAGTCAAATTTTAATTTTTTACGTTTTTTTGCTTTTTACGTTTATTAACCTCAGCTCGTATATTCCGTGGGCCACATACCGGTCTCTTTCTTAAATATTTTTGAAAAATAGTACGAATCCTTGATTCCGACAAGCGGCGCAAGCTCCCTTATCTTCATATTGGGCTGTTCGCGCAGGTGCCTTTTTGCAATCTCTATGCGGTAGTGCGTCAAAAATTCATTCGGCGACAAGCCCTTTTGCCGCTTAAATATACGGCTTATGTAGCTCTGCACAAAGCCGAATTTGTACGCAAGCGTGTCACTTGTGATATTCTTTTGATAATTCATAATAAGGTACGCCTCCACCTCGTTTGCAAGCTTTTCGTACCTGTCCTCATTTTTTCTGTCGTCACGCAGGGTCAGAAGAATCGATGTAACATCGTCCGCAAGCTCGTCATAGGACAAAAACCCTGCAAGCGCATTCACAAATTCATGCTTCACGCTCAGGTTTCTGCGCTGAACATCCGCCGGATTTTTCAGCACGAAGGTATCGAGAATGACGTTGAGCATATCGTTGATTTCCTCCTGGGTAGAGCTTGCCGCGCGCATTTTGTCAAAAAGCGCGGAGACGATTTCACGCAGCTCACCGGCATCGCCGTTTCTGATGAGGGTGACGGCTTTTTCTATGTCCTCGAGAGTGTAGGGGCGGCTTATCTCGGAATAATTATCCTTGCAGTCGCCCATGTCTATAAGCTGCGATTTGCCGAGAATCAGCCTTTTGACAAGCTGCTGACGGAGTTTTTGAAAATACTCCGCCGAGTTTTTGAAGGTTATCGACGGGTTGTACACCACAGTGACGGGCAGCGGGCCGTCCGCCATTGCGGAGAAGAAATTTTCTATTATCTCTATGCGGCGCGCCTCGTCGTCCGACTGTATGACAACATACCTCTCGGATTGGGAGCTTTCGTTAAAGAATATATATTCCTCGCCGTCGCGCAGCTCATCTCTCATGTAGTTTTCTATTTTTTCGTCCGACCAAAACGAAGCCCCGGGCATCATAACCTCGGCGTCAAAGAGCAGATACGCCCCAGCACAGGCAAGCATGACCGCCGCCGTGCTTTCGCGCAGCTTCCTTTGAGCCTGCCTCGGCGCAAGCTCTTTTTTGAGCTTCTCCGTGAGTTCGGCAACGGCGGAGAGCGACGCCGGCTTGAGCAGATAATCAAACACCTTGTATTCAAGCGCTTTTCTTGTATACTCAAAGTCGGAATATCCGCTGAGTATAACGACCATCAGCTCGGGGCGGTTTTCATGAATCCACTCCGCAAGCTCTATGCCCGTCATAAACGGCATCTTTATGTCGGTGACAACCACGTCAAAATCCTCTTTTTCAAGCATTTGCCTCGCCTGCCTGCCGTTTATGGCATTGTGAATGTCCCATGTGTTTTCGTCGGCGGATTCAAAGGCTTTTTTCACGGTTCTCATGATAGGCGGCTCGTCCTCCGCCAAAAGCAGCTTATACACGCTTGTCATCTCCCGTCCTGATAATTATCTCGGTGCCGTCATCACCGTTTATGATACACTCCGTATTGCTGTTGTGAGTAAGGCGCAGGCGCACAATGGTGTTCACCGTGCCGAGTCCGCCTATGCTTCCCATCTCCGAGTTAGCACTGCATTTTTCCGCGCGGTCGAGTATGCTCTGCGCGATTTCGGGCGATATGCCGCTGCCGTTGTCCTTTATGCGCAGCTCCCATGCCTTGCGCTTGCCGTGCATGGATATCTCTATATGCCACGGCGGCTCTGCGTCCTTGAAGCCGTGCATAAAGCAGTTTTCGGCAAGAGGCTGTATAAAAAGCTTGGGCACGGGCATATCGAGCAGCTCATCATCCACATTTACGGAATAATCAAAATACTCCTCATAACGCGCCTTCATGAGCGACAGATAATTTGCGGTGTGGTTTATCTCATCGGTTAGCTTGACGGTCACGCTCTCATATGCCGCCACATACCGCAGCATCTCCGACAGCTCCGTACACATTCCGTACACCTTTTCGTTGCCCTCGTCAAGCCCCTGGGCAGCTATCACCGCCAGAGTGTTGTAGAGAAAATGCGGATTCATCTGCGCCTGAAGCGCCAGCGCATACGCCTTTTTTTCACGCTTCGACGCCTCGGATATACGCGAGAGCATCTGTGAAAAGCTGTCCTCAAGCTCCTCTATCTCATCTATGCCGCCGTCCACCTGTGCGAGCTTTTCGCCCGGCACGGCAATCTTGCGCACGTTGTTGCTCAGCTGCGTTATCGGCTCGCAGATGTGTCTGCCGATAAGACTTGTGAGCAATAGCATACCGCCCGTCAGCATGATGTACATGAGCACGAAGGCGGCCGCGGTTCTGCTGTCAAGCGCGGCATTTATGCTGCCGCCGTAAGACAGCATTACCTCCCACGGGGCATTGTTGAGCGGTGCGGAAATATATGAATATCCGCTTTGCAGATTGGCGCCGGCAGGATATATCATGCTGTTGTCGCTGCGATTGCGAATCATGAGAGCATTGTCCTCCGGTTCGGCTTCAAAATTCGGCAGTACCGCCCTTATCTCGATTATGCCGGCGTTGTCATCCGAATAATCGTTTTTCAGCTCCTTTGCAAGGGTGATGTATTCCTCACGCGATTTTGACCATCTATCCCTCTGCGGCGACATGATAAGAGTGCCGCCGGCAGCCCTGATCCGCATCAGCTCGCGGTCAAACACGCCGTTTTTAATCAGGGCCGCGGAGGCGTCTCTGTCTGTCATATAGTTGCGGCTGGAAACAAAATCGCCGCGGCTGTTGAATATAAATATGCTGTAATCGGGCGAATGACCCACAAGAAGATTCTTGAGCTTTGACGATATATCAATGCCGTTTACGATGTCCGTCTCAAACACATTTTTCTGCGCCGCCTCATTCTTGACGCGGTAGAAATAATTTGTTATCTCGTCCTGATACTTCACCTGCTCGGCTATGGAGTTCATGCCGTCAAGATAGGAATCCAAAAGCCGCGCCGTCTGAGAGGCTATGCGCTCCGCCGCCTCGTATGCGTCTCCCTTGGCTTTTTCTATCTGCGACCTGTACACAAAAAAGAATGCCACCGAAAGAATGATTGTGACAAGTATGAAATACGGTTTCACTATTCGCTTGAAAATGCCGCCGCTCCCGTTCAAAAAAATTCGCTCCTCCGAAAGGCATATGAAATAATTTATACTTATAGTTTATATCAAATCTTATCAATTGTCAATCCATATTTAATTTGAGTTTCCCCATTTTTTCAGCAGCAACCGAAACCTATATCAGGAAACAAGGATAACTGCATAGATTTTTGCTTTTTGAAACGGTAAAATTCTTCTATTCTCCAACGCATAAGGTAAACTTTC
>CAJLYL010000017.1 GCA_905210855.1 uncultured Clostridia bacterium | reverse complement strand
AACCACACCTTCCGACATGCCGGCAATGGTAGACAGAAGTTTGAGTGTGGAACCTGGAGCTGTTTTCTGCTGTGTTGCCTTATTAAAAAACGGACTAGAAAGATCAGTTGATAATTTGGCATAATAATCAGTATCCATATTATTGGTCAGTCTGTTATTATCATAACCAGGATAGGAAACGCAGGCAAGAACATCTCCACTTGTAGTATCAGTAATAACAGCAGATGCAGAACATGGTGCCAGTGCAAGCTGAGCTGGAGTGATCTCAAGACTGGCAATCTTTCGATACATAAAGGTATATGCATCCAGACCTCCGGAAAGCATTGTCTGATACAGCTCATCTTCTTTGGAAAGAACTCCCTGTTCATACAGAACAACACAAAGTTCTTCACCACTGATGGTGTCTTCCTGAAGCATATATTTGTACAGAAGCTTGGAGAATCCGGTATCTGTCTTCAGATAGTCGATAATATAATTTGTCAGTGCCTGATAGATTTCTTCAGAATCCAGATATTCATTATAATTTTCTCCTTAGATTAACAGCAACTTGCCGGCACATAGCTGCGCAACATGCTGCAATTGCCTTCAATACGGTAGCTGCCGAGCGCCGCCGGGACAAAAATGCTGTCGCCCGGGGCAATGTGCATCCTGCCGCCCTCATATTCCATGGTTGCCTCACCCTCGGTGCATACGAGCAGCTCAAATCTTCTGCACGGCGGTTCAATCGCAGTGCTGCCGCTCACATCATACTTAACCACGGTGAAAAACTCGCAATCCGAGATAATCGCCGCCTTTGCGCCGTCACACTCTATCGGCACGGGAGAGAATTTTTCCTTACCCTTAACGCTGTCAAAATTTATCACCGCAAGCGCCTTTTCTATGTGGAGCGGACGTTTGTTGCCCTGCGCGTCCGTGCGGTTGTAGTCGTACACGCGGTAGGTGGTATTTGAGCTCTGCTGAATCTCCGCAATGAGCAGTCCCGAGCATATGGCGTGCAGGGTTTTTGACGGGATAAAAAACGCGTCTCCTTTTTTTGCCGGCACAAAATTGAGGAGTTCCTCGGCTGTGCCGTCCTCGAGCGCGGCTTTGAGCATATCGCGCGTCACGCCGTCTTTCAGCCCGTACACCAGCTTGGCGTCCGGCTTGGCGTCTATCACATACCACATCTCCGTCTTGCCGAGCGAGCCGTTTTCGTGTTCGCGTGCAAAATCATCATCGGGGTGAACCTGAACGGACAGGTTTTTGTTTGCATCAAGGAATTTCACGAGAAGCGGAAATTCATCGGTTTCATATCCAATCATGTTCAGCTTGTCGCCCATGATAACCTCTTTGAGCGTTTTGCCTGAGTATTCTCCCTCGGCAACGAGCGAAAGACCGTCGTCATGACATGATATCTCCCAGCTCTCCGCCGCAAAGTTATCCTCTATGGGCTTGCCGTACTTGTCGGCAAGGGTGCTGCCGCCCCATATATACTGCTTGAAAACAGGTTTTGTTTTTATAGGTGCAATCATTAATCAAACCTCCGTATAAATTACATAATACATCATGATAATATTACCACGAACTGCGCCAAAAGTCAATCATTTAGTGCCATACTCTCAAAATTTGTCAAAATATTCTTCTATCAGCGCCCTGTCCGCAGAGAAGCTGCCGGATATCATCTCGGACGAACCGCCTCCCCTGCCGCCGAGCGCGGCGTTTATCTCACGCGCTGCCTCTCTCATGTTTAGCGACGACGAGCCGATTACATAACGGTAACCGTCATTGTCGCTGCCGCTCAGCACGGCGGCGAGCTTTTTAGTCCTCGCCTTGGCGGCATTCACTATGCTGCGCATGGATTCGCTGTTAAGGTTGTTGTCAAAAATGCAAATACATTTTTCGCTGACCTCGGAGTTTTCTATCCGCTCGGCAATCATAGCCGCTATTGCCCGAGATTTTTCGGCATTTTGCTGCTTAAGCGCGCCGTTTTCGTCTGCAAGGCGGCGCACCGCCGCGGCAATCTCGCTCTGCTTCGCCGAGAGCAGCCCGGATATTTCCGCGCTCGCGGTACATCTTGCGCGGTAGTCCGCAAGAGCGTCCATTCCGCACAGGATGCTCAGCCTCATGCCGCCCTTGTAGTGAATGGCGTCAATGATTTTTACTATTCCGACTTCACCGGTACGGCTCACGTGGGGCGCGCAGCAGGCGCATTTGTCCACGCCGTCTATCTCCACTATGCGCACCCTGCCGTCTATCTCCTTTTTGCTGCGGTAATCCATTTTTTCCAACTCATCATCACTCGGGTAGCGTGCAGTGATTTTCAGATTTTTTGTGCAGATTTCGTTTGCACGCAGCTCAAGCAGGGTCAGCTGTTCGTCCGTCAGTTTGCGGTCAAAATCCATAGTCACCGCGTCAGCGCCGAGGTGAAAGCCGACATTTTCGCAGCCGTACATATTGTGCGCCAATCCGCTCAATATATGCTCTCCACTGTGATTTTGCATATTGCGGAAACGCAGGGCAAAATCTATGCTGCCATGCACCGTTTCACCGATGCCAAAAGCTGCGGCGCACAGGTGATAAATCTCGTCACCGTCTATGCGCACATGAAGGATTTTTTCGCCGTTTATCTCTCCGGAGTCGCAGCACTGACCGCCCTCTTCGGGGAAAAAGAGAGTTCGGTCGAGGGTGAGCTCACAGCCGCCGTCGCACGGGGTACACGATGTAACGCGCGCGTCAAATTCGGTTGCGTAGCTGTCGGCGTCATATAGTTTTTCCGTCATAATAATTAAAACCTCCTGATATATGCATGAGGCTTCTCCTTAAGGAGAAGCCTCCGGTCGGTGAGGGAATAAACCTCTGCCTGTTATTTGTTAATTATTTAATGAATTGCGCTGCGCACAAACTGTGCTTTTTTACATCATCTTATCCAGCGTCTTTGCAATCTCCCTGAGGAAATCCTCCGTGTTGACCTTGCGTTTGTTCTCAAGATTTGACATGGAATACAAATCACCCGTCATCACTCCGCCCTCAATGGTGTCAATCGTGGCTTTCTCCAGCTTATCCGCAAAGGCAACAAGCTCGGCATTGCCGTCCAGCTCGCCCCTCTTGCGCAGAGCGCCGCTCCATGCAAATATCGTCGCAACGCTGTTTGTAGAGGTCTCCTCTCCCTTTAAGTGCTTATAATAGTGTCTCTGCACCGTACCGTGAGCCGCCTCGTATTCATACACGCCGCTCGGCGAAACAAGCACGCTCGTCATCATTGCCAGCGAGCCGTATGCCGTGGCAACCATGTCGCTCATAACATCACCGTCATAATTCTTGCACGCCCAGATATAGCCGCCGTTTGAGCGGATAACCCTTGCAACGGCGTCGTCGATAAGGGTGTAGAAATACTCTATTCCTGCCTTGTCGAATTTATCCTTATACTCGTTTTCAAAAATCTCCGCAAAGATATCCTTGAAACGGTGGTCATATTTTTTCGATATGGTGTCCTTGGTCGCAAACCACAAATCCTGCTTGGTGTCAAGCGCAAAATTGAAGCAGCAGCGCGCAAAGCTCTCTATGGAGTTGTCCTTGTTGTGCAGACCCTGCACTATTCCGTCCGTGTCGTCAAAGCTGTATATAAGCTCTCTTGTCTCCTTGCCCTGCGCGTCGGTACACACAAGCTCGCATTTGGAGCCCTGCTTCACCTGCATTTCGGTGTTCTTGTACACATCGCCGTAGGCATGACGGGCAATGGTGATTGGCTTTGTCCATGTGGGGATGTAGGGTGTTATGCCCTTCACGATGATGGGCGTGCGGAACACAGTTCCGTCAAGTATTGCCCTTATTGTGCCGTTGGGCGATTTCCACATTTCCTTAAGGTTGTATTCGTCCATACGCGCGGCATTCGGGGTGATTGTGGCGCACTTTACGGCAACGCCGTATTTTATGGTGGCATTTGCCGAATCAACCGTGACTTGGTCATTAGTCTCGTTTCTGTATTCAAGCCCGAGGTCGTAATACTCGGTGTTGAGGTCAACATACGGTACGAGAAGTATATCCTTAATCATTTTCCAGATGATTCTGGTCATTTCGTCTCCGTCCATCTCTACAAGCGGAGTTTTCATTTGAATTTTTGACATGACGTTTTCTCCTTTTTGTTATTTTCCCGAATTCTTTGTATAATTAAGCAATCCTCCTGCGGCGAGCATATCCTTCTGTCTGTCGGACGCGGTGAGCACAACGCCGAACTCAAATCCCTTTGTCACATTCTCCGCCTTTATCACATCGCCGGAGTAAATCTGCTCTTTCACCGATTTTATAACAATCTCGTCGTCGGCGTCTATCCTGTCGTAATCCGCTTCGTTTTCAAATGTGAGCGGCAGTATGCCTGCATTAATGAGATTTGCCATATGGATTCTCGCAAAAGACTTCACGATAACCGCCTTTACTCCGAGGTAAAGCGGAGCAAGCGCCGCGTGTTCACGCGACGAACCCTGACCGTAGTTTGAGCCGCCGATGATTACGCTCTTGCCCATTTTTTCGGCTCTCTCGGGGAAGCTCTCGTCGCACACCGCGAAGCAGAACCTCGATATCGCCGGAATATTCGAGCGCAGCGGCAGAATCTTTGCGCCGGCAGGCATGATGTGGTCTGTGGTTATGTTGTCGCCTACCTTTAGGCTGCACTTGGCGTCTATGGTCTCGGCGAGCGGCTCGGACACGGGGAAAGGCTTTATATTCGGTCCGCGCAGCACCTCCACGCTGTCCATATCCTTTTCGTCAGCCGGCGGAGTAATCATGTTGTCGTTAATCACAAATTCCTCCGGCAGCTTGAACTCGGGCATATCGCCTATTTCTCTCGGGTCTGTCAGCACACCCGTGATTGCGGATATTGCCGCCATCTCGGGCGATACAAGATATATCTGACCGTCCTTTGTACCGGACCTGCCCTCAAAGTTGCGGTTGAAGGTTCGCAGCGAAATACCTTTTGAATTCGGCGACTGACCCATGCCTATGCACGGGCCGCAAGCGCTCTCGAGCACCCTTGCGCCGGCGTCTATCATTATGGACAGCGCGCCGTTTTGCGCCAGCATATTAAGCACCTGCTTAGAGCCCGGTGCAATAGCAAGCGACACGTCGGGGTGAACCGTCTTGCCCTTGAGAATGTACGCCACCTTAAGCATATCGAGCAGCGACGAGTTTGTGCATGAGCCAATGCACACCTGGTCTATCTTTATGCTGCCTATCTCATCAACGGATTTAACATTGTCGGGCGAATGAGGACAAGCCGCAAGCGAAACCAGCGAACCGAGGTCGATTTCTATCTCCTCGTCATACACCGCGTCTGCATCCGCGCTCAACGGCACATACACATCCTCCCTGCCCTGTGCGCGCAGGAATTCTCTCGTTGTATCGTCGGACGGGAATATGGATGTGGTCGCGCCGAGTTCCGCGCCCATGTTCGTTATGGTCGCCCTCTCAGGCACAGACAGAGTTTTTACGCCCTCGCCTGTGTATTCTATTATCTTGCCTACGCCGCCCTTGACGGACATTCTGCGCAGCACCTCGAGGATGACGTCCTTTGCGCTTACCCATGGCTTGAGCGCGCCCGTGAGTTTGATGTTGGCAATCCTGGGGTAGGTGATGTAATAAGCTCCGCCGCCCATTGCAACCGCAACGTCCATTCCGCCCGCGCCTATGGCTATCATGCCTATGCCGCCGCCCGTGGGGGTGTGGCTGTCGGAGCCGATGAGAGTTTTGCCCGGTGCGCCGAAACGTTCAAGATGCACCTGATGGCAGATGCCGTTGCCGGGGCGCGAGAAATATATACCGTGCTTCTTTGCCACAGAGCCGATGAATCTGTGGTCGTCGGCATTTTCAAAGCCCGACTGAAGCGTATTATGGTCTATATATGCGACAGACCTCTCCGTCTTAACGCGCGGCACACCCATTGCCTCAAACTCCAGGTATGCCATAGTTCCCGTGGCGTCCTGGGTGAGCGTTTGGTCTATCCTTATTCCGATTTCTTTTCCCTTCACAAACTCGCCGTCAACCACGTGAGCCTTCAGGATTTTTTCTGCAAGTGTCAAACCCATTTGTATTACCGTCCTTCCATACCATTATATATGCCTTTATTTTACTATACATAAAGCGCGCCGTCAAGTGATACGCGGCGCGCAGAAAGAATTTTGTTTGTTTTAACAATAAAAAAATATAAAATGATAATGTATTTATTACGCATTAACCCTCGCGTTTTCTATCGCTCTGTTTATCTCCTGCATACGCAAATCCGTCGCCGCAATGGAATCCGCACAAGCTTTCAGCTCTGCCTCAAGGTTCTCTATGCCGTCAATATCGCCGATGTCCTTTTTGTACCGCATCTTGTGCTCAAGGCTTGCCCAGAAATCCATCGCAATGGTGCGCAGCTGCACCTCCACCTTGACATTCTGCTTTCTGTTGGCAAAGAACACCGGCACCTCGATAATCATGTGATAGCTGCGATAGCCGTTTGGCTTGGGGTTCTTTATGTAGTCTTTAACCTCAATCACGCGTATGTCGTCCTGAGATGTGAACATATCCGCTATGGCGTATATATCGTCCAAAAACGAGCATATCACGCGCACACCGGCTACATCGTGGATGTTGTCTATGATAGATTCCATGCTGAATTCAAGATTTCTGCGTTTGAGCTTGCCTAAGATGCTCTCGGGCTTTTTTACGCGTGATTTTATCATCTCTATGGGGTTGCGCTTGTTTGCAACGCTCAGGTCGTCATTGAGCACCTCAAACTTTGTGCGTACCTCGCGGATGGCGCAGCCGTATATCATCATAAATTCCTCAAAATCGCGAAAATGCTGCCTTATCATGTCCCCAACCGGGCTGATGTTTTGTTCTATAAAGGTTTTCTGAAGCTCTCTTTCCATGTTAGTCTCCTTATATATAATGAATTGCCTTGCGGCATGAATTGAAATCGGTGATTTCATGAATTGTGCCTAACGCCACATAAATTGCGCTGTGTACATTTTAATTATAATACAACCGAACAGGATTTTCAACAGAATAACCAAATAGTTTACAGTATATTAACAGTTTATTTGCACATTTGTCAATTATTCTCCTCGCCGTCCACAATATCAATGACCTGCTTGGCGGCAGCTATGAGCCGCCGTGAGTCGATTCTGCCCTCGGTGATGATGTATGCCACCGCCGGCAGCACCACCATAAGTATGCTGCCGACGCTGTTTATCGCCGTGTCGGGCATATTGAACATTCCCAGCACTCCGCATATCACCGATATTATTGACATAATAAATTTCCTGCTCTTAAATTTTTCCTTCATAATTAATCCCCTCCGTTAAATTGATTTTATATACCAAAGCAAAAAACCCACAAGTGTCGCCACGGTTGTGCCGCACACGCCCCAGAGCGCCTTTGTCAGGCTGCTCATTGTCTTGATGAGGCTGTTTACGTTGTTTTGCAGCACCGCTATGTCAAGATTGTGCTTGTTTATGGTGCGGTCACCCGAGGCGAGCCGCTCCTCAATGCGTGCAAAATGCTCTCTGCATTCACGCTGTATCATCATGTTTTCGTCCATACTCTCCCCTCCTTTCATTCAGATGTGATTTGCCGCCTTTATTATCAAATGACGAAAATCAGCGTCTGTCCATTCGCCGCGATACCATATCTCCGGCGTGTTTATGATTCCCTCGGAGTGCAGCACTCCGACGGCTGCCGCGGCAGAGCCGACCTTTGAGCCGACCGTCCTTTCGGCACATTTTATAAGCAAATGCTTGAAATCGCCGTCGCTCCATGTTCCCCCGTACCAGATGTCGGGAGTGTTGATTACTCCTTTTTTCACAAGATGCGATATTGCCGCCGACACGGTAGTGATTTTTTCGCCGGCTTCTTCGCTTGTCTTTTTCTCCGTATACCCCGAAAAGCCGCCTACGGCAACCTCTCTGCCGAAATTCTGCCAGCGCGCGCGATTCGGGCGCACATCAACGTGAGTAAAGCCGCTGTACAAGCCTATTCCGCCGCTTTGCGGCATTAGGAATTCGGCATACTCCGCAATTTGCCGCGGTTCTATTCCCTTTACGGTTATGTCAGCGGCGGTTCCCTTGGTGTGCTGACTGTTGGCTACCCCACCGATTTTTTTGTTGTACACCGCATTTCTGTATGCGCTGTTTATGGATACAGCCGCGCCGAAATGGTCTCTTATCCTTTGCAGGAGCTTTACCAGCTCCGTGTCTATCAGAATGAGGTCGCTGCCGTCGTGACAGGCAAATTCACCAACGCTGAAATTTTTGCTCAGCATATGAGCGCTGTTTTTTCTTGAATATTTTTCTATCATTGTTGTTAACTCCTTTTGTTTTTTGATATAACTGAAATTTTTCGGACCGATGGGTCATCAACCACGCCTTAATGAAAATTTCCATAACGGAACAACCATCCAATTAGCCGAGGGTGTGTGTATTATATTTTGAAAACCGATAGCAGCCGCATGGTATGCGCGGTTTGCAAAATCATACTACATACACCCGAGACGCTGCACCGCCTTACACTCTTTCAATCCCCACATTATCCGGATACTCCTCCTTAAGCAGCCGGAATCCGTTAAGTATCGCGCATACAACGGCTGCGGCTCCGCGGCTGCCGACCGTGTTTCTGAATCCGATGTGAGCATAGCCGTCAGCATAACAGATTTTTTTGCCGCGCAGCGGCATATCCTTTATCGCCTGCATAAGCGTAAACGACAGCATAGACGCCGCGGCGCAGCATAAGTCAACGCCGTTTTCGTCTGCCGCGCCGGCATGACCGGACACCGTGAGCTCTATGCGTTTGCCGAATTTGTATGTGATTTTTGTCATGTTTGTCTCCTCCTCTTTGCGGAACAATATTGTGATTTTTAATGAATTGAATTGCCTTTAATGCGCGCAGCGCAATTCATGTCTTGTCAGAGACAATTCATGCCGCAAGGCAATTCATTGAAAATTTGCCTGCGGCAAATTTTCAAAACGCTCCTCTCGCCGCCGCAAGCCTATCTCTGCCGAGCATCTCGCTCTGCGCCGCTTTTTTAATAACGCCGCCGTCCTGCGCACCGCCTCCGCCCCGGTTATTCTGCGCATTTCTCAATGCGCCGCTGCCGTAAGCATATTCGATTATCTCCGCCATCTTCTGCATCTGCTCGTTCATCTGCTCCATGCGATTATTCTCGTCAAGATTCGCGCTTATCTTTTCCATAATTTCGTTCTTGCCGTCAAAATCCATCATGTCAAGACAAATGAGCGCCTGCTGTGCGTTTGCCGGATTAAAAATACCTGCCGCAAACAGCTCCTTGGCGAGCTCATTCTGCGCTGTTTTGGAAAACGGCGACGCCTTTTGAGAGCTCACCGAAACATCATATATCGGTCGTCTGCCGGGGAGCGCGTCGCCCACGCCGCCGTTGACATACTCCACATAATCCGTCTCGCCGTTGGGTGCGGTTATGCGGAAGCACCTTGCACCGTCGTAAAACTGGCGAATAAGCTCTATCATCATGTAGTTGACCGCGCGGAAAGCTCGGTATGAGCCCTTAATCATGTCGCGGCTCAGCTTGTTGCCTGCCTCCTGAAGGGCGGCTATGGCGCTTGCCGCGGTTACTCCGTTGTAGGTTCCGCCCGACGACACATCCCTGTTTCCGCTGACCTCCTTAAGCTCGCTTATCTTTTGGTTAAGCAGCGATATCACTCCGGAATCGAGCTGAGACACGGTTATCTCCCTCATGTTGCGCTCGTCTATGTTGCCGGCGACGTGAACAAACTCGCGCGACCAATCGGCAAATTCCTCCTCATTTATGCCCGTGTTATCCGATATAAAAAATCTCCTGAGCCCTGCCTGCATGGCGTTTTTTATAATTATCTGGTTGAGCTTGTCGATGTAGAGCTGCACATCCTTCATAATGTCGATGTAGCCGAAGCCGCAGGGCGTGCCCTCCTCCACAAACAATGTGTCGAACACAAACGGATAAAGCCCGTGGTCATAATAGCCGCGCTCGGCATAGTATGGGTCATTCTGCGAGGCATAAAGCACCGTACTGCCCACATATTTGCAGTAGTGTACAACTTCTCTCGTGCCGATTCTCACCTTGTAGTACCAGTCAATGACGGCGCTTTTTTGAGAGGTGTCCACCGCGTCATCATACAGATAGCGCTCCACATCCACCGCGTTTGCGCCTATGCCGTCGCCCAGCTGCGGATACATATCCTTTAAGATATCGTTGTCCACAAGCTCCACGGTAAAGAGATTGCGGCTCTTTTGTATATCCTTTATGCCGCCCTCCCAAAAAATGTTGAGAATGTCTATCTGGCGGATGTCTATGTCGCCCCTGCCGCCGTCCGCACCGTTGTTCCAAAAAACTCCGTAGCAGCCCGTGCCCGTCTTGAGCTTGTACCACCACACATCGGAATATGTTTTTTCAAAATCGTTGCGCTCCAGCACGACGGGCAGTATCTGCGAGAGTGCCTGCGCCTGCTGCTCGTCGCTCCTCTCCCTCGGCAGAACCGCCGGCTCGGGATAATTGTCCATAGCGTCCGCGTGCTTGTTTGCAATGGCATTAAAAAGCCATGCCGACGCAGGCTCGGGATCGTTGGTGCTGTGAGTGCGTATCAGTTCCCAATGCTGCATCTTCCACCACTGCTCATTCTCCACAATTCTGCGTTCAAGATTCATCTTGCACCTCTTGTACTCGTTGAGTATCTGGGTAGCTTTTATCACATCGTCCGATGTGATGACGCGCCGGTATTTTTCGATTTTACCGTCTTTGACACTTTTTTCATTTCCGATTTTTCCTTTGAATTTTTCGCCTTTTGCAAAATCTTTTTTCTTTTTTGCTCCGAACATTTTTTTCATCCTTTCTTTTCGGCTCGGACAAGCGAAACATGATTTTCGCTTGCCGCAAACGCCGTATTTGTGTGTTTCCGATTTAATTGTATCTGTTTTTGCGGCAAGTTTCGCCTACCGGATGATAAAAAATAAATTTTTTGCGCACAAAAAGAGACCGTAGAAAATTCCGCAGTTTCGTACCGCTTCTCCACAGTCTCAATTAATTACTCGGTTATTAATTTTTTCAAAGATAAAAATCAGAATCCCATGTACTCAAGCCACGTGAGGAGTGACGCGCCCCACTGAGCTATGTGCTTATCCTCCGCGGTGTCGGTGGTATTGGCAAGACCCTTGCCGTGCGCACCGTAAGGATAAATGTGTACCTCGGTCGGAATGTCAAAATCCTTGAGACGCCTTGCATAGTCAAGTGTGTTGTACACCGGCACGGCTCCGTCCGCAAATGTGTGCCAGATAAAGCACGGGGGTGTGTTTTCGCTTACATTGAGCCTCGGGTTAAGAGTTTCGCCCATCTCAAGTACCTTGTCATTGAGCAGATTGTAGCACGAGCCGATGTGCGCTCCGTTTGCCTTGCTGAGCAATTCTATAACCGGATAGCAGAGAATCTGAAAATTCGGTTTGAAATCCTCCGCGTCAATCTCATCGGGATTCTCATTCTCCACCGGTGCGTAATAGGTTGATGTCATCGCCGCAAGGTGTCCGCCGGCAGACGAACCCATGATGCCGATTTTGTTTACATCCAAGCCGTACTTAGCCGCATTGTGCCGCACAAAGCACACTGCACGGCGCGCGTCGAGCAGCGGACACGGAAAATAATCCGGCGCAACGCGATAATCGCACACAAACGCCGTAACGCCGTTTTCGGCAAGAAATCTTGCATATCCCTCACCCTCGTGCGGCGCTCTGCAGCTGTAACCTCCTCCCGGCAGTACAACAACCGCCGCTCCGGTCTTTTTGTTATCCGGCACATAAGCGGTAATACTCGGTTTAACGCTCTCCGACGTACCGGGGATATTGTTCCACAAATCAAATTTTTCTGTCTTCATGATGATTACATCCTTTGTATATTAGTATTTACCTAAAATATATCACACTGCCTCGCATTAGTCAATATGTGATTTACCTGTTTTTGTAAAAATAGGCACTAAAAATTGTCTTTTATATACTCCGCCGCAAAATGCGCCGCCACTGCACCGTCCGCCACCGCAGTGACAATCTGCCGAAGCGGCTTTGTACGCACATCGCCGGCGGCGAACACACCCTCCGCGCTCGTTTTGGTAGTCTCGTCCGCCGCGATATATCCGTTTTTGTCAAGCTCAACACTTCCGGCGAGAAAATCCGTCGCCGGCTGCCTGCCTATGCTGACGAACACTGCGTCACAGGGAATCACCCTCTCGCTGCCGCCGACAGCCGCCCTAACCCCGGTGAGAGAGCCGTCGGATACTTCATAGCCTGTCAGAGCGGCATTCCACATGATTTCTATATTATCCGCCGAGTACACGCCGTCTGCGAGCACATCGTCGGCACGGAGGGTATCTCTGCGGTGAACAAGTATAACCTTTTTTGCAAGCTGCGAAAGATAGAGCGCGTCGGACGCGGCGCTGTTGCCTCCGCCGACCACAACGACCGTGTCGCCCTTGTAAAAACGTCCGTCACAATGCGCACAGTAGTGTACTCCCCTGCCCATGAGCGCGTCCTCGCCGCCAAGACCGAGTTTGCGTGGAAAAGCGCCGACGGCTATGATGACCGCCTTGGCTTCAATCTCCTCTCCGCCCACCGTGACTTTTTTTATTCTGTCCGAAAAATCCACACTCTCAGCCTCGCCGCGGATTGACTCCGCGCCGAATTTTTCCGCCTGGCTCTGCATATTCATGCCAAGTGTAAATCCGTCGGTTCCGTCCGGAAACCCGGGATAATTTTCAACCTCGCCCGTCAAGCCCATCTGACCGCCGACGGTGAGCATCTCCGTAACGACCGCCTTGTATCCGGCGCGCACCGCGTACAGCGCCGCGGCATATCCTGCAGGGCCGCCGCCTATTATTAATATATCTGTATTCATATTATTCCACCTCTCACCGTTTATTGTACCATAAATCAGGCAGTTTTTAATCACAATTTCTCTGAAAAATTCACGAAAATTATAAATTTCGGAGTAAATTTTGTATGAATTGATAAAAAATCAAAAAAATTTGATTTTTTTCAAAAAAACTCTTTATTTTTATGAAAACTTGTGATATAATATTTTCTGTTGCCGATGAGCAATGAATTTAATACCAATCGGGATGTAGCGCAGTTTGGTAGCGCGCTTCGTTCGGGACGAAGAGGCCGCAGGTTCAAATCCTGTCATCCCGACCATACCGAGTGTTCTTACAGAACTTGAAAGGTTTTGTACGGCACTCGGTTTTTTATTGTCTTAAATAGGTGTTAAAATCGTTTTTACGGATTGATGTGGCAACACGCATATAAACGGCAGCTTTTATGTTTTTGTTCATACGCTCACCCCCCTTAACTTGCACAAGCGGCAGAATGAACATCTGCGCCCGTCTCGTATGTACCGAAACATTGTTTTCGGGCAGCTTTTCAAGGTCGGGTATTTCAATATTTGCCTATGCAGTTATTCTGATAATGTAGTATCCGGAATTATCCTTTTTCCAAAAGGCACAGTAATTTCGGCTGATCTGTCCGCTGCTGTTTACAAGCGGTATGCGGCTTATGGAGAGTCCAAAACTTTCGGCATAAATTTTTCCTCAATCGGCATAAAGCCTTTGCCGCCAATCACCATAAGGCGAGCTTCTTCAAGATTAACGGCATACAAGACTTCGCTTTGAATACCTATAATCCGATTATAATAATACTCTGTTTTTTGCCGCTCTTTTGACGCAACAAGTATGCACGGGGTATGCTTTAAGTCATCGGGAGAAACACTGTCAAGCCCGGCAATAGGATTTCTTGACGAGATTTCTATGTATGTCTCCGCTGTTGTAAGAATTAAATTTATATACGCATCCGAAAAAGCTCGCCGCCGGTCGCTCAGAGCCAAATCAATTTTTCCGCTTGCAAGCATTTCATAGAGTTCTTCGTGATTACCGGGACACATTTCTATATCAACTTCGGGGTATTTTTCTGGAAATTCCGCAACGGCACTATGAAATTCCACTCCCGCAAAGGAACGCAGATAACCGAGATACAATTTTGTATTCTTATCGTTTGCAATCTTTAATGCTTCATTTCGTATTCTTTCAAAGTCTGCAATCAGTATAAGCGTCCGTTTATAAAAATATTCTCCGGCGAGGGTTAATTCAAACTTTCGGTTTTTTCTGTCCAACAGCTTAAATCCCAATTCACTTTCCAATGCCGTATTTGCTGTGAAATTGCGGATTGTGATATATGACATTCTTCGGCTGCCTCCGAAAAACTGTTGTTATTGACAACCGAATGGAAATATTTTATTTGTCGTATCATTTGCATTTCCTTCGATTTGTTTTTCTGAAAATTATACCATAAATCACCTGCTTTGTCTATTGACGAAATGCAAAAATTCAAATCATTTTCCATTGCATACCTCCGATACATTACTCCTTGCATTATTTTTGTCTTTTACTGACAATCCCGCACTTTTTACGAGCAATTATGAGCAAATCCGGTTTAAATTCTTGACAAGTGAGTCTGTCTATTATATAATAAACATTATAATGAGTAATTTTGTGTGTATGTTTGGAGGATTAAAATGTCAGGACATTCTAAATGGAATAATATAAAAAACAAGAAGGAAAAATCGGACGCACAGAAAGCGAAGATTTTCACCAAAATGGGCAGAGAGCTTGCCGTTGCGGCAAAATGCGGCGGCGCAAACCCCGAAACAAACGGCAGACTGAAGGACGCCATAGCCAAGGCGCGCTCATACAATATGCCCAATGACAACATCGCAAGGGTGATTGCAAAGGCAGCCGGCGAGCAGAACATGGACAACTTTGAGAACATAACCTACGAAGGCTACGGCCCGAGCGGCGTTGCCGTAATTGTGGAAACACTGACCGACAACAGGAACCGCACCGCGGGCGATGTGCGCCACTTTTTTGATAAATTCGGCGGCAACCTGGGCACAACGGGTTCTGTCGGCTGGATGTTCGACAGAAAGGGAATAATCGTTATAGAAAACGACGGAAAAACCGACGAGGACACCGTGATGATGGACGCCCTCGACGCCGGTGCGGACGATTTCTCCGCGGAGGACGATATTTTTGAAATATCCACAGAGCCGGACGCATTTGCCGGAGTGCGCGACGCACTCGAGGGCAAGGGCTACAAGTTCGAGACCTGCGAAATTCAGATGATTCCGCAAAACTACATCACCCTTACGGATGAGCACGACATACTTATGATGGAAAAGCTAATCGACAGCCTTGAAGATAATGACGATGTGCAGAACATCTATCACAACTGGGAAGAGGCATAATTAACACACAATTATCTTTAAGGGGGATATAAACTTTGGATAAGCTGATTATTAACGGCGGCAGACCTCTTAAAGGCGAAGTTGCCATCAGCGGCGCAAAAAATGCCGTTGTCGCTATAATTCCGGCGGTGCTCCTTGTTCAGGGCAAGTGCCTTATTGAAAACGTGCCGGACATAAGCGATGTAGACAGTATTCTGAAAATGATTAAATATCTCGGTGCGGGCGTCACAAAGGTTGACTGCAACACCGTGGAAATAGACTGCACAAATCTTAAAACATACATTGCGGACAGAGAGCTTGCGATGAAAATGCGCGCGTCGTACTACCTTATGGGCGCGCTGATAGGACGTTTCCGCAAGGCTGTTGTGCCGCCCCCGGGCGGATGCAACTTCGGCGTGCGCCCCATAGACCAGCACATAAAGGGGTTTGAATCCCTCGGCTGCGCGACGGACTGCGCGGAAGGCGAGGTGCGCATAGACGCAAAAAAACTGCGCGGCGGTCACGTGTTCTTTGACGTGGTGAGCGTGGGCGCTACAATAAACGTCATGCTGGCGGCGGTGCTCGCCCCGGGCAAGACTGTTATGGAAAACGTGGCAAAAGAACCTCATGTGGTGGATCTGGCAAATTTCCTCAACTCTATGGGCGCAAACATAAAGGGCGCCGGAACGGATGTTATCAAAATAGAGGGAGTGGAGCGCCTGAGCGGCGGTACATACTCAATCATTCCCGATCAGATAGAGGCAGGCACATATATGTCGGCAATCATAGCCACGCGCGGCGACGCCGTGGTGAAGAATGTCATACCCAAGCACCTTGACGCAATCACGGCGAAGTTTATTGAGATGGGTGCGACGGTAGAGGAATATGACGATTCCATAAGAGTGGCGGCGGAAGCTCCGCTTCGTCAGATTAATGTAAAAACCCTGCCCTACCCCGGTTTTCCGACCGATTTGCAGCCGCAGATTGTCGCGCTGCTGTCAACCGTTGACGGTCAGAGCGTAGTCAGCGAGGGCGTGTGGGATTCGCGCTTTCAGTATGTTGCCGAGCTTGAAAAACTCGGTGCGGACATCACTGTGGAGGGCAAGCGCGCCATAATAAACGGCGGCGCTCCGCTCACGGGCACAAACGTCGCGGCAACGGATCTGCGCGCAGGCGCAAGCATGATTATTGCAGCGCTCGCCGCCGAGGGCAGCACGGTTATATCCGAGCTGCGCCACATAGACCGCGGCTACGAACACATTGTAGACAAACTCAAAGCGCTCGGCGCAGATATAGAGAGAACAGATGATTAGATTTGCAACACTATTCAGCAGCAGCAGCGGAAACTGCACTCTGATATCAAATGACGATACAAACATCCTTGTGGACGCCGGAGTGAGCGCGTCCAAGATAGACAAAGCGCTTGCCGAAATAGGCATTGACATTTGCGAGCTGGACGGCATTGTAGTCACTCATGAGCACATCGACCACATAAAGGGCATCGGCGTGCTGTCGCGCGGCAGCAACATCCCCGTGTATGCCAACAAGGCGACCATGGAGATAATCGCAAACACCGTCGGCGGTCTGCACGAACACAACAAGCGGATTATAGAGTGCTCAAAGAGTTTTGAGATACGCAGCATGAGCATAACCCCGTTTGCTATCCCCCACGACGCGGCAAGCCCAATGGGCTACACGGTCGATACCGGCAGCTGCAAGGTCAGCGTTGCCACGGACACGGGGCACATAACAAAAGCTATGCTTATGAATATGTCTAAGAGCGACACCGTACTCATAGAGTCCAACCATGATGTAGATATGCTCAAAAACGGCAGATATCCGTATATGCTGAAAAAAAGGATACTCTCCGACGACGGGCATCTGTCAAACGACAACGCCGCCTGGCTTGCAACCCAGCTTGCGCTGTGGGGCACAAGGAAAATCATCCTCGGTCATCTGAGCGACAAAAACAACACCCCCGAAAAGGCGTACGGCGCAGTGGCGAAAAAGCTTGGGGAAAACAACATAAAAATCGATTCCGATGTCATACTCAGAGTGGCGTCGAAAAATCAAATATGCATGGTTTGAGTAACCGCGCACCGTCGCACACAGGCAGACGGCGCGCGGTTTTTTTATTTCTTTTGAAAACGGATAAAATATATATTGACAAAATATTTGCGTGGATATATAATATGGTTAGTTTAATCTAACTAATTTGGAGGCATATTTATATGGAAAACCTGTCTACAATCGTTATCTGCGGCATACTTGCCGTCATATGCATACTGTCCGTCATTAGTTATGCAAAAAAGCTCAAGGGCGGATGCTGCGGCGGAGGCGACACGGAAATCAAAATCAAGCCGGACGACACCAACGAGAGCCACTACCCTCACCGCTCTGTCATATATATTGACGGCATGACCTGCAATCATTGCAAAATGCGCGTTGAAAATGCGCTGAACAATCTTGACGGCTGCTACGCCAAGGTAAGCCTGAAAAAGCAGTGCGCAACTCTGCTGACAAAGCAAAATGCGGACGACAATGCAATCCGCACCGCAATAGAGCGCGCCGGATACACATACATCAAAACCGTCAATGAAAAATAACCATGAACCGGAGGTGGCAGGATGGCATTTCTTGAAACCAAAAATTTAACAAAGAGCTTCGGCGAGGGCAACGCGCGCGCTCGGCTATGACGAAAAAACCGTCCGCTCGTTCTATGTGGACAATTCTCTCGTCGTGACGCTTGCCGCGCTTATCATAGGCATACCCGTGTGCCGCAGCGTAGTGTTCTTTGTATATCCGTTTTGCGTGTCCAATGTAAACGGCGGATTCGAGGCTGTGCTCACACCGGTGCAGTATTTCATAATAGTGCTCACGGTCATGACTGCATATGTATTCACGCGCACATTCCTTGTGCGGCGGCTGAGCAAAATAGAGCTGACGGAAATACTAAAAAAACCGCGAATAAATGCAAAAACTCCCCCGACGCATCCGGTGCTCGGGGGAGTTTTGATTTTTTTATTTATTTCATATGTTTTGCAAGGTGTTCTTTCAGCTTTTCAAAAGTTTCGTCGCTTATGTCGTGCTCTATTTTGCAGCTGTCCTCATAAGCAACGCTCTCGCTCACTCCTATGGCTATGAGCGCCTTGGCAATAACCTCGTGCCGCTCGTACACGCCGGCGGCAATCTTCATGCCCTTTTCGGTCAGGTTAATGCTGCCGTCGCTGTCCATGGTGATGTAACCCTCCTCGCGGAAAGATTTCATGGCGACGGAAACGCTCGGTTTGGTGAAATTAAGGTGGTTTGCAATGTCAATGCTCCTGACATTGCCTTTTTGACCCTTTATCATCAGTATTGCTTCAAGATAGTTTTCTGCGGATTCTTTGATAATCATATTTCATGACCTTCTTTTTTATTCTTATGCAAAAAACGGAGCAAACGAGCCACGCCTGCTTAGTCCGGCTTTCACATTTCTTTAAGGATGCAGGCAGCTACCCTAATTTATAACACATATTGAAAATCATACAGTGAAATATCTTGATGCAAGATGTGATATAAATTGCTCACGCAATTTGTGAAACGGAAAGCTAAAGCTTTCCGTGAAATGAAATTTGCCTTTTAACATCCGCTTTAGCGGATATTTCACGCGCCGAAGGCACATTTCACGGCGCAACCGTTTCACTTGACGTGCAGCGGCAAATTTCGTTGAAAAAAGCACACCGCCGGTGTGCTTTTTCTGGCGGAGACGGTGGGATTTGAACCCACGTGCCGCTCATCACGGCAACACGATTTCCAATCGTGCTCGTTATGACCACTTCGATACGTCTCCGAATATTTTGCCGCTCACACAAGCGACTTTAATATTATATCAGCAAATCGACAATAAGTCAAGGGTTTTGAAACATTTTTTTCAGTTTAATGAAAACAAGGGATTTTTTATATTGCAATTCCGCAGATTATGTATTATAATTTATTATGAGGTGTTATGGATTTGAAACTGTTAATTATCAGCGATACGCACGGGTACACTGCCAACGCGGTGTCACTCATTGAAGAACTGAATCCCGATTATGTAATCCACCTGGGCGACATGGCGGCAGACTGCGACGAGCTGCGCAGCATCTATCCCATGCGCAGGATAATATGCGTACTCGGCAACAACGATTGGTTCTGCAAAAGCTATCCCTACGAGATAATCACCGAGATAGGCGGCAAAAAGTTCTTCATCTGCCACGGGCACAAATATAATGTAAAATACGGTCTGCAAGCGCTCACGGCGGCGGCACGTGCAAACGGTGCCGACATAGCTCTGTTCGGTCACACGCATTGCAGATATCTCGAGACCGGCGGCGGACTTGTCATCATGAACCCGGGCAGCCGCAGCTCATACGGCTTGATAGAAATTGACGAAAACGGCGAAATGAAAGCCGAGATAAAAGATGTGTGATAATATGAAAAACGATACCAAAACCAACATACTTGACATACTGCGCGCGGACGGCGGATATGTGTCCGGCGAGGCGATAAGCGCAAGGCTCGGCATAACGCGCAGCGCCGTGTGGAAAAGCATTGCCGCGCTCAAGAAAGACGGCTTTGCCATAACCGCGGTTACAAACAAGGGCTACAAGCTCGACGGCGAATCGGCGCGTCTTAACGAAGATTCCGTAAACGCGCTGCTCGACACGGAGTTTTTGGGCAGACCGCTGTATCTGTTCGACACGGTGAGCTCCACCTTTGACAAGATAGCCGAATATCCGCGCACGCACGGGCTTACCGTCGCGGCAAAGGTTCAGACAAACGGCAGAGGCAGACTGGGCAGAGACTGGAAATCCGACAGCGGCGGAGTGTATTTTTCGTTCAACCTGATGCCGATGATACCGCCGAGCGAGGTTACGTTCATTACGGTAATCTGTGCGCTCGGCACGGTGAAAGCCCTGTCGCAATACGGAGACTGCCGCATAAAATGGCCCAACGATATAGTGCTGAACGGCAAAAAAATATGCGGAATACTTACCACCATGAGCATATGCGAGGGCGAGACGGAGTATGTGTGCGTAGGCATAGGCATAAACGCCGACAAAACAGACTTTGAGGGACTGCCGAATGCAACGTCAATCAAAAACGAAACAGGCAGAGCCTGTGACGAAAACAAACTTCTGACAGATGTGCTCAAATCAATTGAAAAAGAATATATGCGCGGCAGAGACGCCGTGCTTGACGAATACAAAAAATATTGCATAACCCTGGGCAGCACCGTGGCGGTGCACTACGCCGACGGCAGAGAGAGCTTTGTCGGCAAATGCACCGGCATAACGGACGACGGCGCACTCACCGTGACAGACGGCACATCAACCGTGACCGTAAGCTCCGGCGAGGTGTCCGTGCGCGGACTCTACGGTTACGTCGATTAATAAACGGGAGACAAAAAATGAAACCACCTATTTACACAGGAGTAAAAAAATATATTTCCAAGCAGAGAGTGCTGTTTACCACCCCCGGGCACAACGGCAAAGTGATACTTAATTCCAAGAACTTTTGCCGCCTGGACGCCGCGTCCTCTTTTGAGACGGACACGCTCGACACTCCCAAGGGTTACATTCTCGACTCGGAATATCAGTTGATGAAGATGTACAGGACATCGCACAGCTACTACATCACCAATGGGACATCGTGCGGCATAATGGCGATGATAGGCTCAGTCCTGCGCCCCGGCGACAAGATAATAATAGACCGCTGCTGCCACAAATCCGTGATAGACGCAGTCATGCTCAACCGCTTGATACCAGTGTTTGTGCAGCGGCACTACAACACGGAGCTGGGTATATTCTGCGGCATAGACACCTATGCCCTGGAGACAACCCTCGCCGCCAACAGCGACGCCAAGGCGATATTCATAACCACGCCGACCTACTACGGAGTGATATCCGACGTTGCGGAGATAGCCGAGCTGGCATACAAATATAATATGCTGCTGCTCGCTGACGAATCGCACGGGGCGCATCTCCCCTTTGCTGCCGAGCTGCCGCAGTCCGCCATAGAGCACGGCGCGGACATGGTGCTGCACAACGCCGGCGAAACCCTCGGCTCAATGTCGGGCGGAGTTATCCTCCATGTGAACAACGACACCATAGATCTGAATCGGGTGCGGAGCACGGTGTACACCTACCAGTCGCCGGATACTTCCAACGCGTATCTGTGCGCACTGGAAAACTCCATATATTACGCGCAGTCAAAATCCAAACGCTACACAAAGCTGACGCGCGAGATTGAGCGCTGCCGCGACCTGATAAACGACGGCACGGACATAGTGTGGTTCTCTGCCGACGACCTCGGCAGCTATGCGGACGACAGCGTCGATGCGACGCGAATTGTGCTTAATTTTTCTAAGATAGGCATAACCGCGCGCGAGGCGGCGGAGTTCATGCGCGGCAAATCAATCGAGCCTGAGGCGGCAATCGGTTATAACGTGGTGCTTGTGGCAAGCCTGTTCAATTCGTCGCACGATATCCGCAAGCTCATGACAACCATAATGGCTATATACAGGCAATTCCTCAAAAGGCACGTTGAGCCGCTCACGCCCGAGCCGGCTGTGCCTGACATAAACACCGATGTGACGCTTGCCTGCGCCCCGTCGGGCACAATGAGCGCAGCAGCGGACATAGTGTCGCCCAATGCCGTCACGGGCAGAATATGCAAATCGTGTGTATATGCCTGCCCGATGTATGTGCCGGTCATAATCCCCGGCGAGCGCATAAACGAATCACATCTGGCGGACATTGAGCGATTCACCGCAAACGGCGGCTATATAGGCGGCCTCACCTCATCGGGCAACTTTGAGGTAGCGGACATATCCGCCGCGTTTGGAATTTAGTTTACTGCCGAAAGGATGATATAAATAATGGCAAAATCAAAAAACAGTTCGGAATACTCAAACGAGAGCATAACCCAGCTCAAGGGCGCGGACAGAGTAAGGCTGCGCCCGTCCGTAATCTTCGGTTCGGACGGACTGGAGGGCTGCGAACACGCCGTATTTGAAATTCTGTCAAACTCCATAGACGAGGCAAGAGAGGGTCACGGAACGGTAATTGAAGTGACAAAATTTCTCGACAACTCCATAGAGGTGCTCGACTACGGCAGAGGTGTGCCCGTGGACTACAACCCCGTTGAGGAGAGATACAACTGGGAACTGGTGTTCTGCGAGATGTACGCCGGCGGCAAATACAACACAAACAACGGCGAAAACTATGAATACAGCCTTGGTCTCAACGGTCTGGGCGCGTGTGCAACGCAGTATGCGTCGGAATACATGGACGTGACCGTATGCCGTGACGGCTACAAATACGAGCTGCACTTTGAGAGCGGCAACAACGTCGGCGGACTGATAAAGACAGAGTACCGCTACCGCCACACCATGACGAGGATAAAATGGCGACCGGATATAAACGTATTCACGGATATAAGCATACCCGTGGAATACTTTTACAACATACTCAAAAAGCAGGCGATTGTAAACAAAGGTCTGCTGCTCAAGTTCAAAAACGAAGTGACAAAGGGGCAGTTTGAGGAGACGGATTTTGTCTACGAAAACGGCATTGTAGACTATGTGAACGAGGTTGCCGCAGGCACGGCAATGACCGAGACAAAATACATCGAGTGCGATCGCCGCGGCAGAGACCGCGAGGACAAGCCGGACTACAACGTAAAGCTCTCTGTGGCATTCTGCTTCAGCAACAAGGTAAATCTGCTTGAGTATTACCACAACTCAAGCTTTCTCGAACATGGCGGCTCGCCCGACAAGGCGGTCAGCAACGCCTTTGTATACACCATAGACAAATATCTCAAAGCCAACAACAAGTACACCAAAAACGAATCGAAGATAAATTTTAATGATGTCAGGGATTGCCTCATACTTGTGTCAAACTCGCTCTCGGGTCTTACCAGTTACGAAAACCAGACCAAAAAGGCGATAAACAACAAGTTTATCCAGGAGGCAATGACGGAGTTTTTGCGCCACGAGCTTGAGGTGTATTTTATAGAAAACAAGATGGAGGCGGAGAAGATTGCCGCCCAGGTGCTTGTAAACAAGCGTAGCCGCGAACACGCGGAGAAAGCCAGGGTCAACATTGCAAAGAAACTGAGCGGCAGCATAGACATAAACAACCGTGTGCAGAAGTTCGTCGATTGCAGAACCAAGGATGTGTCCAAACGCGAGGTATACATCGTGGAGGGAGACTCCGCGCTCGGTTCGTGTAAGCTCGGCAGAGACTCCGAGTTCCAGGCGATAATGCCCGTGCGCGGCAAAATCCTCAACTGCCTCAAGGCAGACTACGACAAGATTTTCAAGAGCGACGTAATAGTGGATTTGCTCAAGGTGCTCGGCTGCGGAGTAGAGATAAACTCCAAGCACAACAAAAACCTGTCCACATTTGACATGAAAAATCTGCGCTGGGACAAGGTGGTCATCTGCACCGATGCCGATGTGGACGGATTTCAGATCCGCACCCTCATCCTCGCCATGCTCTACCGACTGGTGCCCACGATTATAAACGAAGGCAAGGTGTTTATCGCGGAGTCGCCGCTGTTTGAGATAACAGCGAAGAAGAAAACCTACTTTGCGTACAGTGAAAAGGAAAAATCGGACATCATAAAGAAAATCGGCGACGAAAAATACACCGTTCAGCGCTCAAAGGGACTTGGTGAAAACGAACCCGAGATGATGTGGCAGACTACCATGAACCCCGAGACAAGGCGGCTGATAAAAATAAACGCCGACGATGTAGCAAAGACATCGCAGGTTTTCGACCTGCTGCTCGGCGACGAGCTGCCGGCGCGAAAAGAATATATCGCCGAGAACGGACACCTGTATCTCGATATGCTCGATTTGAGCTGATTGAATTTTGGACAAGGAGATTGATTTAACCAATGTTTCATGAAGATCAACTTATAACAGACACCCTGCGCGAGAACTATATGCCCTACGCAATGAGTGTAATAATATCCCGTGCGATACCGGAGATAGACGGTTTCAAGCCGTCGCACAGAAAGCTGCTGTACACCATGTACAAGATGAATCTGATAAACGGTCAGCGCACAAAATCCGCCAATGTGGTGGGTCAGACAATGAAGTTGAACCCCCACGGCGACATGGCGATATACGAAACCATGGTGCGTCTCACGCGCGGCAACGATTCTCTGCTGCACCCCCTGGTAGACTCCAAGGGCAACTTTGCCAAGCACTATTCGCGCGACATGGCTTTCGCAGCGTCGCGATACACCGAGGTCAAGCTGGAACCTATCTGCAAGGAACTCTTCGGCGACATAGACAAGAACACCGTGGACTTTGTGGATAACTACGACGGCACGCTCAAAGAGCCTACCCTGCTCCCCGTGTCGTTTCCGAACATACTTGTCAACCCCAACCAGGGCATAGCGGTCGGCATGGCGAGCAACATATGCTCATTCAATCTGCGCGAGGTGTGCGATACAACAATAGCTTTTCTTAAATCCGAGAACTGCGACATAACCAAAACTCTGCTTGCGCCGGATTTCACCACGGGCGGCGAGCTGATATATGACGAGGAGACAATAAGAAAGATATATGACACCGGCAGAGGTTCGGTGAGGTTGCGCAGCAAATACCGTTTCGACAAGAAAAACGGATATATAGAGATTTACGAAATCCCCTACTCCACCACTTCCGAGGCAATTATCGACAAGATAATAGAGCTGATAAAATCGGGCAAGATCCGCGAGATAAACGACCTGAGAGACGAGACAGATCTTAACGGACTCAAGATAACTCTTGATGTAAAAAAGAGCTGTGACGCGGATATGCTGATGAAAAAACTCTTCAAGCTCACTCCGCTTGAGGATAGCTTCAGCTGCAATTTCAACATACTGGACGGCACCACGCCAAAGGTTATGGGAATCAAGGAGATACTCAAAAACTGGTCTGTGTTCCGCCAAAACTGCATAAAGCGCAAAATTAAGTTTGACATCGACAAGATGACCCACAAACTGCATCTGCTGGAAGGTCTTAAGAAAATCCTGCTCGACATAGACAAGGCTATTGCAATCATCAGAGGAACCGAGCGCGACGAGGATGTTGTGCCCAACCTTATGAAAGGCTTTGACATAGACGAAGTGCAGGCAAACTACATTGCCGAGATAAAACTGCGAAACCTCAACAAAGAGTACATTGTCAACAGGATAAAGGACGTTGACGAGCTGATAAAAGAGCTTGACAGGCTGAAAAAAATCCTGGAGGACGACAACGAGATAAAGAAAATCATCATCTCCGAGCTTAGAGAGATATCGAAAAAATACGGCGCCGACCGCAGGACGGAGATAATCTATGACGACGACAGCGAGGACGTGAGCGTGGAGACGGTCATAGAGGACTACAACCTCAAAATCCTGTTCACAAGAGACAATTATCTCAAGAAGATATCCCAGGTGTCGCTGCGCTCCAGCGGCGAGCAAAAGCTAAAGGACGGCGACGAGATTCTGTGCGACTACGACACTACCAACAAGACAGATTTGCTGCTGTTCAGCGACAAGTGCAACTGCTACAAGATGAAAACATACGACATTGCCCTGTGCAAGGCGAGCGAGTGGGGTCACTATGTACCCAACCTGTGCGAGATGGAACCGGGCGAAAAGATAGTATTTGTGCTTCCCACAGCAGACTACGCCGGCGACCTGTTCTTTATGTTCGACAACGGCAAAGCGGCAAGAGTTTCGCTTAAATCATACGAGACAAAGACCAACCGCAAAAAGCTGATAAACGCCTACACGGACAAGCTGAACCTTGTGCAAATTAAATATCTGCCGCAGGACGAGGACATGGTTGTATACAGTTCCCTCGACAAGATACTGATATTCAACACCTCCGTAATGCAAACCAAGACGACCAAGAACACCCAGGGCGTGGCGGTCATGAACATGAAGAAAAAAAGCACCATAGCCAAGGTAGAGTTCTTAAAGGACGTCAGCTTTACAAATCCGGATTATTACCGCGCAAAGAATATCCCAGCAACAGGGTATTATCTGAAGGATGACGACGACCCAAATGAGCAGATGAGTTTATTCTAATATCACGACAAACACAAAGGCTC
>CAJLYL010000016.1 GCA_905210855.1 uncultured Clostridia bacterium | reverse complement strand
GTTTATTTGTTATGGAAATTTTTCTTTGTTTATCGTTTTTAATTCTTTCACGTTAATTCCTCCTATACATCATATATCGTTTGACTTCGGGTAAACGGGACTCCGATACGGGTTCGGCTCCCGTTTGTATAATCAATTATATCAATGATATTGACTTTTTTCTATAAAAATGTTGACTGCTGTTTTCACAATCTTGACATCAGTTGGATTCGGTGAATGTGAATTTGCGCAGATATTCTTTCAGCATGAAGGCGCAGAAATACGGAAATGTGTATATATTGTTTGCCAAACCTATGTTGGCGCGGGCAAGCTTTATACCGTATTCTATGTCGGCATAGCGCTCGTTTGTGATGAGCGCGCGCATTGATTTTGACTTTCCGTTTGTTGACTTTACCTCAACCGGAACCAGATGTGTTTCCGTGCGCAGAAAGAAATCCTCCTCAAGGGTGGAATTGTCCTTTTTGTAATAATAAAGCCCCTGATTGTTCTTTGCAAGTGCGTCGCCGACTATGTTTTCATACAAAGCTCCTTTGTATACCCCGAGATTCTTGTTTGACCTCAAATCCTCCTGAGCCTCCTCGTCAAGCATGGCAACAAGGAGTCCCGTGCCTGCAAAATATATCTTGTATTTATTATCGACATAGTTTCCCTTGAGCGGCAGTTCGGGAAAATTCAGCTGATAGCAAATGTTTGCCATGCCGCTGTCGGCAATCCGTTCGACACAGCCGCGATAGTCCTTGAAACGCGCTCCCGATGCGACTTTCGATATCTGAAATTTTTTGTTCTCCTTGGCAAGCTGAGACGGTATGTGGTTGAATACGTTGAGTATTCTTGCCTGATCCAGCCCATCGGCGTATTTGCGTATGTCTTCGCGGTAATCGGCAATCAGCTGCCGCTGCAGATTACATCAAACCGTCCGTCTATCTTAAAAAATTTAAGTGCCGCTGCAATGTCCGGGAATTCCTGTATTTCATCAAAAATGATTACGGTATTGCCGCTTTCAAAATGCTTTGACGGGTCGAGCCGCGAAATGTTTTTTATGATATCCGCCGTCTTGTATCCGTCGGCTGTTATCATTTTATACTTTGGTTCTTCCACAAAGTTGATATATATTATGCTGTCATAATTTGATTTTGCAAACCTGCATATTGATTCGGTCTTGCCGATATGCCGCGCTCCCTTTACTATGAGCGGTTTTCTGTCGAAATTTTTTCTCCATTCTTGCAGAAAAAGGTCAGCTTTTCGTTTCAGATATGCCATGATACATCACCTCTACATATGTGTATTATAAATCTGTTTCAAAAACAATCAATCCCTTTTTACAAAAAAATGAGCGAATATTTTGAGAAAATCACAAAAAAATGAGGGAATAACGGATGAATTTCAACAAAGCATGGGGGAATGGGGCAAAAAGAGGTGGAGAAAAATTTTTTAAAAAACCTCTTGACTTAAAGTTAAGTTTAAGGTGTATAATAATCACAAAAACAAAAATTGACTGTGAAACGGAGGACGAGAAGTATGTATATAGAAAACATTAATAATCCATCAGACGTGAAAAAGCTTGACAAAGCACAGCTTAAGGAGCTTGCGGCGGAGATGCGCACCGCGCTAATCACCAAGCTTAGCCGCCACGGCGGACACTTCGGTCCGAACCTCGGTTTTGTGGAGGCGACAATAGCCATGCACTATGTCTTTGAGTCGCCCAAGGATAAGATTGTGTACGATGTGTCGCACCAGAGCTATCCTCACAAGATGCTCACCGGCAGAGCCGACGCATTTTTGTATGCGGAAAAATATGACGATGTGAGCGGTTACAGCAATTCGGACGAGAGCGAGCACGACTTTTTCACCGTAGGCCACACCTCCACCTCGGTCAGCCTTGCCTGCGGCCTTGCAAAGGGCAGAGACCTGAGGGGCGGGAACGGCAACGTGATTGCGGTAATAGGCGACGGCTCGCTCTCGGGCGGCGAGGCGCTTGAGGGGTTGGATTTTGCCGGAGAGTTTGACGGCAACCTCATCATAGTGGTGAATGACAACGATATGTCAATCGCCGAGAACCACGGCGGAATGTACAAAAACCTGAAACAGCTGCGCGAGAGTGACGGCAAATGCGAATGCAATCTTTTCAGGGCAATGGGGCTTGATTACGTTTTTGTGAAGGACGGCAACGACATAGATTCGCTCATAGCGGCGTTTGAGGGGATCAAGGACAGCAAAAAGCCGGTTGCGGTGCATATCTGCACCCAAAAGGGCAAGGGATATGCCATAGCGGAGCAAAACAAAGAAGCATGGCATTACTGCGCGCCGTTTGACATAGAGACGGGCAAGCCGCTTGCGGATTTCGGCGGCGGTGAGGATTATTCATCAATCACGGGTGAGTATCTGCTCAAAAAGATGAAGGAGGACAAATCCGTGGTTGCCATTACCTCGGCAACGCCTACCGTTATGGGCTTTACTGCCGAAAAAAGGGCGCAGGCCGGCGCGCAGCTTGTAGATGTGGGCATAGCCGAGGAGACGGCTGTCGCACTTGCGTCGGGCATTGCAAAAAACGGCGGCAAGCCTGTATACGGCGTGTACAGCACATTTATCCAGAGGACATACGACCAGCTTTCGCAGGATTTGTGCATCAACAGCAGCCCGGCGACGATTCTGGTGTTTGCGGCGTCCGTGTACGGCATGAATGATGTCACCCATCTCGGAATATACGACATACCCATGATGTCAAACATTCCGAATCTAGTGTACCTTGCCCCGACGACAAAAGAGGAGTATATGACGATGCTTGAATGGAGCATGGCTCAGAGCGAACACCCCGTTGCAATCAGAGTGCCGTCAACCGTCTTGTCGGACGGCAAGACGGTTACAAAGGATTTCGGCGTGCTGAATAAATATGAAGTAACGCAAAAGGGCAGCGGCGCTGCAATAATCGCCCTCGGCTCATTCTACGGAATGGGAGTTGAGGCGGCGAAGATTATAGAGCGGAAAACGGGAATTGCACCGACAATCATAAACCCGATGTATATCACGGGCATTGACGGGGAACTCCTTGAAAGCCTCAAGGCAGAGCACCGCGTTGCGGTTACGGTTGAGGACGGTGTGCTCGACGGCGGCTTCGGCGAGAAAATTGCGCGCTTCTACGGAGCGAGCGATGTTAAAACGAAAAATTACGGCTTGAAGAAAAAATTTCTCGACAGATACAACCCTGCGGATGTGCTTAAGGCGAACAGGCTGACACCGGAGCAGATTGCGGAGGACGTGTGCGCGATGCTCAGATAAGAGTATTTTTTTGGCATATGATATTATTTTGAAAAAAATAATATCATATGCCAAAATGCTGATTTAGCCCGTCCGTATAAACTTCGTGCAGCAGCGACGGTTTTTTATCAATTTTTTTGCGCCATTCGTCGGGGGATAACCCCGTTTTTTTCTTAAACAGCTTGAAAAAACGCGAATAGCAGTTAAATCCGCAATCGACGGCTATGACGTTTGCGGTCTTCGGCGTGTCCTCAAGCAGGTGCATTGCCTTTTTTAATGTAAAATCATTCAGGACATGTAAAATCATTCAGAACATCCGCCGTTGACACCGCTTGTGATGTTGTGGTATACTGAAACCACTGATTTATATAAAAGGATGAATTTTATGAAAAAAGCCATTATAGCCATGAGCGGCGGCGTCGATTCCAGTGTGGCGGCACTGCTCACCCTCGATATGGGATACGAGTGCATAGGTGCAACGATGAAGCTGTTCGATAATGACGACATCGGCGATAGCCGCGAGAAAACCTGCTGCTCGCTCAGCGATGTTGAGGACGCGCGCAGCGTTGCCGCCTCTCTCGGCATGAAATACTATGTGTTCAATTTTTCCGAGCGCTTCGGTGAGTGCGTCATAGACCGCTTTGTAGATGATTATGAGCACGGGCGCACGCCGAATCCGTGCATAGACTGCAACAAATATCTCAAGTTTGACAAGATGTTTCTGCGCGCAAGGGAGCTCGGCTATGACTACGTTGTCACGGGTCACTACGCGCGCATAGAAAAGACGGGAGACAGATATCTGCTCAAAAAAGCCGCAGACCCGACGAAGGACCAGAGTTATGTGCTCTATTCCATGACTCAGGAGCAGCTTGCGCACACACTTTTTCCGCTCGGCGGCATGGAGAAATCGCGCGTCCGCGAGATTGCCGAGGAGCACGGATTTATAAATGCAAAAAAACATGACAGCCAGGACATCTGCTTTGTAAAGAGCGGAACTTATGCCGATTTTATCAGGCAGTATACGGGCAAGGATTATCCGCACGGCGATTTTGTAACCGACGGCGGAGAAATCCTCGGCGAGCACAAGGGCGTAATTTGCTACACAGTGGGTCAGCACCGCGGACTCGGGCTCGCCACTCAAGAGCCGCTCTATGTAAAAAAAGTCGATGCCGAATCGAACAAGGTTATCCTTTGCAAAAACGAGGAGCTGTTTTCAAAATCTCTCGACGCCGACTGCATCAACCTCATCTCGACGGACAGGATAGATGAACCGATGCGCGTGTGCGCCAAGGTGCGCTATCGCCAGGTGGAGCAGCCGGCAACGGTGGTGCAGACGGGTGACGACACCCTCCATATAGAATTTGACGAGCCTCAGCGCGCCGTTACCCCGGGTCAGGCGGTAGTGCTCTATGACGGCGACACGGTTGTCGGCGGCGCAACAATTAGGGGGTGATGCGCTCATGACATTGCAGCAGATATTATATGTAATAACCATTGCGGATTGCGGCTCCATGAACAAAGCCGCAGAGGCGCTGTTTATATCTCAGCCGACGCTGACGAGTGCCGTGAAGGAGCTTGAGGGCGAGGTGGGCATAAACATCTTTGCGCGCACTGGTAAGGGCGCGCAGCCGACCGCCGAGGGCGAGGAATTTCTTGTGTACGCGCGCCAGCTGTATCAGCAATATGAGCTTATCCGCGGCAAATATGCCGGCACGGGCAACATAAAACGCAAATTCGGCGTTTCGTCTCAGCATTATTCTTTTGCCGTGAAAGCCTTTGTGGAGACGGTGAAAAAATATGACACACTCAACTATGAGTTTGCCATGCGCGAGTGCAAGACGGCGGAGGTCATAGCGGATGTCGCCGGTCTTAAGAGCGAGATAGGCATTTTGTATATGAATGACTTCAACCGCAAGATTATGGAGAAAATTTTGCGCGACAACGGTCTTGAGTTTGCTGCGCTCATCAACTGCAAGGCGTATGTGTATATATGGCGCAAGCATCCGCTTGCAAATGAAAAATCAATCAGCTATGAACAGCTTGCGGACTATCCCTGCCTGTCGTTTGAGCAGGGCGAGAAGGGTTCGTTTTATTTTGCCGAGGAAATACTGAGTACAAATGAATATCCGCGGATAATCAAGGCGACGGACCGCTCCACCATGCTTAACCTTATGGTGGGGCTCGACGGCTATACTCTGTGCTCGGGAATCATCTGCGAGGAGCTTAACGGCAGTGATTTTGTCGCGGTTCCCTTTGAGGGCGACGCGGATAACCCCAACCCGTCCATGGAGATTGGCTATATCCGCAAGAAACACAGCCCGCTCACCGAAATCGGCGCGACATATATTGAGGAAATGACGAAGTATCTTGCAAAATGCCGATGAAGAGATTTTTTGAAAAACAATTGACAAAATCGGATTGTGATTACACAATGATGATAGAAAAAGGCAAGACCTCAAACGGTTTTCTTGCTTGCTTTTTCTTAATTTGTGGTTTTATCCGCTTGTTTACCACTCTCGCCGGACCGGTACAGCTGCGCTTATATCCGCTTTTGCGCAATGAATCCCACAGCATTATAATATCATTCCGATATCCGGGATATTGTCTCAGTATCATTTCCTTTTCCATGGGGTATGTTCATTTGGATGATGTGGTCTGAGGCTCTTGTCTAAAAGACTTTTTCAACTCTTCCCGTCGTATTTTGCGCACCTTTCATATATGGCGTTTCTGCTGACACGGTAGTATTTTGATGCCTCTGACACCAACTTTGTAAATTTTTTAATTACCTGTTGACGAAAGTGGGGATTTGATGATAGAATATTCATAAGAAAATGACTCCTTTGACTAATGTTTTGCTTGGTCGTTAAACATTATATCATATTTGGAGTTCATTTTCTTATTTTTTTGTCACCCATCAATTGTATCACAACATTTGAAATTTTTTGCGCCAATCGGTATGTGATTTTATTAAATCTGCGCCGGCGGCAAATTTTCGGCAAAGCATTAAAAAAAACTTTGACTTTTTTGTCGAATGGTTATATAATGTATGATTGGAATTTGTATTTTACAAGTTTTTATTTTAATATTACACTAATGGAGGCACAGCGATGTTGGCACAAATTTTCGCGATATCGATATTTATATTGATGTTCGCACTGGTAATTTCGGAAAAGCTCGAAAGACACATTGTTACACTGCTCTGCGCCGCCGCTACACTGGTGTTTGTCTTCGGACTGTGTATGCACAGCTACGGGGCAATCAGCGCCACACTCAATGTGCGCAGCATTTTCACATTGAATTTTTGGCATCAGTCGGGCGCAGGCGAGGAGACATCTTCGGGCATCAACTGGGCAACGATTATTTTCATCATGGGCATGATGGTAATGGTTGAGGGCATGGCAAAGGCGGGATTTTTCCGCTGGCTCTGCATAACCATTGCAAATCTCGTTAAATATAAGGTCATACCTATATTTATCACGTTTATGCTCATGTCGGCGGTGCTGTCGATGTTTATAGACAGCATAACGGTCATACTCTTTCTTGCGGCAGTCACGGTGGAGCTTGCGCAGATGCTGCGTTTTGACCCCATCCCTATGATTCTTGCGGAAATTTTCTGCGCAAATCTCGGCGGTTCGGCAACAATGTGCGGCGACCCTCCGAACATCATTATAGGCACATCGCTCGGATATTCTTTCGGCGATTTTATCACCAATACCGGTGTAATAGCTGCAATATCGGTTGTTGTGATGATTGCATATTTTCTGCTTGTGTTCAGGAAAGAACTAAAATCGGACGAGAGTGCGGCTGACAGAGGGAACTATCCTTCGCCGTCATCGGCAATTACGGATAAAAAGAGCTTTGCAAGCAGCTGTGTGATATTTGCAATTGCCATAGTGCTGCTTGTCAGCCACGCGCAGACGGGGCTTACGGTTGCGTTTATCGGCACATTCATCGCGATAATCACGCTCATTGCTTCGGGCAAGGACGCGCTAAAGCTTATCCGCGGCATAGACTACAAGACCCTGCTTTTCTTTGTGGGACTTTTCGTGGTAGTCGGCGGACTGGAGCAGACCGGTGTGCTTGAGATAATTGCCGGACTGATAGAAAAAATCTGTCAGGGCAACCTGTATCTCATGGTGACAATTATCATATGGATATCGGGCGTAGCAAGCGCGTTTATAGATAACATTCCGTTTGCGGCGACCATGATACCGATTATCAAGAGCCTGTCTGCGGCTTGCGGCATAGACACCGAGGTGCTCACCTGGGCGCTGTCCATGGGCACGGACATCGGCGGCAGCGCCACTCCGATAGGCGCTTCGGCAAATGTTGTGGGCACATCCGTTGCGGCAAAAGAGGGTTACCCCGTGGGCTGGGGGCGCTATTGCAAGGCTATGGTTCCGGCAACGGTCATTGTGCTTGTGATTTCCACGGTATTTATTTGCGCAAGATATTTATAATTTTGAGGAGGAAAAACCATGGGTACGAGTCAGATGATTATTTCTGTCGGCCGTGAATTCGGCAGCGGCGGTCATGAGGTGGCGGAACTGCTGGCAGAGAAGTTTGCGCTTCCGCTCTATGACAACAATTTGCTGCGCGAGATAGCCGACGAAAAAAAACTCAACTTTGAAAAACTCGAAAAATATGACGAAAAGCCGAAAATCAAGCTCTTTTCGCGCAATGTGCAGGGTTACAGCAATTCTCCCGAGGAGAACATTGCCAACATCCAGTTTGATTTTCTGCGCAAAAAGGCGGAGAGCGGCGAGTCTTTCGTGATAGTCGGCAGATGCTCCGAGGAGATTTTAAAGAACTATGACTGCCTTACCACGGTGTTTATTCTTGGCGATATCGATGCCAAGATTGAGCGTATAAGCCGCATATACAACGTAACTTTTGACAAGGCGGAGAACATCATTGTCCAGCGCGACAAAAAGAGAAAGTCTTATCATAACCACTACTGCAAGAACAAGTGGGGAGATTCGCGAAATTACGAGCTTTCGGTAAACAGCAGCAAAATCGGCGTTGAAAAGACTGCCGAGCTGATAGAGGGTTACATAAGGACAAAGTATGATATGTAACAATATGATGAATTGCCTTGCGGCATGAATGTTCCGCAAGCAATTTCCGCACTCCTTTTGCATACATTTGTATGAGAACAAATATATGCAAAGGGAGTGCGATTTTTTATGAACAGCATAATAATCAGCCCGTACGCAAAAGGCGTCTCGGGTACGGCGGAGCGCGTGTGCACCGCCGATTCCGTATCGATTCGGTTTGATATGAACCATCCGGCATATGCCGACGGCGATATGCTTCGTCTCTATGCCATGTCCACCTCTCATGCTGCGGAGAAGCCGTATCTTATCGGCTATTACGAGGCAAAGGGGCACAGCGGCACCGTCTCGGGCGAATTTACGGCGGAATCCGTCGCCGACAGAAGTTTTAATATAGGCGACGCCGACACATATCTTGTGACGAGATATGACGGAGAAAATGAGGAACCCGTCGCGGCGGCGTTTTTCGGGCTCGAGTGGAATGCGGCAAGGTTTTTGAGCGCAGCACCGATTGACGAGACAGGCGCAGTGCAGAGAAATGTGAAAAAGCATGAGAATTCAGAAAAAAGATTAAAACGCGAAAATACTCTGAAAAAGGAAAACAACGCTCCGCATGACGACATAGCCGTGGCGAATGCAAAAAAAGTACTCGGCGGCATGAAGAGCGGCAAAAAAATCAGCCGCGCGAGGATAAACGAGTATATATCTGGCATAAAAAAGAATCTCGATTCGTATGAAGTCATCGGCGGCGACACCGAGCTTGAATCGGACGGGTTTGAGTGGCACAGGATAACGGGCAGCAGCGGCATAACCAACCTGTCGGCGGTGCGGCACATACTTTCGGGCAGATATGCCGCCGCGGCGGTCGGCAAGGCAGGGTACTACATAGCCGGAGTAAAAAAGGACGACCCGTGCCATATTGCCATAGGCATACCGGAGTGCCGCCATGTGTGCCCCATGCCGCAGCTGAGAGATTGCTGCGTTTTCAGCGGCGGATACCATATTGCAGGGGTTTATCTTGCGGAGGACGGACAGTATTTTGAAAAGTACTTGCAAAATGAGTGATAATTGGTTATAATAGTTGTAGACTAACGAAAGGAGAAAACCAATGTTCAAAAAAATCTTTAAGCTGAGCGCGCTTGTCATGTGCATGATGCTCGGCATGGGCGGCTGCGGCAGCGACAACACCGCGCCCGCACACTCAAAAGTGAGGTTTGAAATGGAGGACGGCACAACCTTCACGGTGGAGCTTTATCCGGAGTATGCGCCGAAAACCGTTGAGAACTTTTTGCAGCTTGTGACTTCCGGCTTCTACAACGGACTCACATTCCATCGCGTGGTTCCGGGCTTTGTGGTTCAGGGCGGATGTCCCGAGGGCACGGGCATGGGCGGCAGCGGCAAGAATGTTGAGGGTGAGTTCGCGTCCAACGGCTACGAGGGCAATACGCTTTCGCACAAAAAGGGCGTAATTTCCATGGCGAGGGCAAACGACCCCAACTCGGCAAGCAGCCAGTTCTTCATCTGCGTGGACGACGCATCATTCCTGGACGGCAACTATGCCGCATTCGGCGAGGTTGTCGAGGGCTACGAGAATGTGGAGAAAATCGCTGCGGTGAAAACCGACCCCAATGACAAGCCCATGACACCCGTCGTTATGAAAAATGTATCAGTTGTGACGGAATAAAACAATAAAATTTGTGTTATTTTTTTAACAAAAAATATTGCATAAACAGGCGTTTTATAGTAGAATATATAATATAGTTATATACTAAAGGAGGAATTTTGAAATGGCAGTTAAAGTTGCTATTAATGGTTTTGGTCGTATCGGCCGTCTGGCTTTCAGACAGATGTTCGGTGCAGAGGGTTATGAAGTTGTTGCAATCAACGATCTCACAAGCCCGAAGATGCTTGCACATCTTCTCAAGTACGATTCTTCACAGGGTAAGTATGCTCTTGCAGACAAGGTTACTTCCGGCGAGGATTCCATCACAGTTGACGGAAAGGAAATCAAAATCTACGCTTTTCCGGATGCAAACAATTGCCCCTGGGGCGAGCTTGATGTAGATGTTGTTCTGGAGTGCTCAGGTTTCTACACCTCTAAGGCAAAGGCTCAGGCTCACATCAATGCCGGCGCTAAGAAGGTTGTTATCTCTGCTCCCGCAGGCAACGATCTCCCCACTGTTGTTTACAATGTAAACCACAACACTCTTAAGGCAGATGACACAATTATCTCCGCTGCTTCCTGCACAACAAACTGCCTGGCTCCCATGGCTGACGCACTCAACAAGTACGCTGCAATCCAGTCGGGTATCATGTGCACAATTCACGCTTATACAGGCGACCAGATGACTTTGGACGGTCCTCAGAGAAAGGGCGACCTCAGAAGATCCAGAGCCGCTGCTGTAAATATCGTTCCGAACTCCACAGGTGCTGCAAAGGCTATCGGTCTTGTTATCCCCGAGCTTAACGGCAAGCTCATCGGTTCCGCACAGAGAGTTCCCACACCGACAGGCTCCACAACTATTCTTACAGCCGTTGTAAAGGGCAAGGATGTTTCCGTTGAGGGCATCAACGCTGCTATGAAGGCTGCTTCAAACGAGTCCTTCGGCTACAACACAGACGAGATTGTATCTTCCGACATAGTTGGTATGAGATACGGCTCACTCTTCGACGCTACTCAGACAATGGTAGCTCCCATCGGCGACGATCTCTATGAAGTACAGGTTGTTTCCTGGTACGACAACGAGAACTCCTACACAAGCCAGATGGTCAGAACAATAAAGTATTTCGCAGAGCTTGCGTAATCTCTTTTGCTAAGAAAGTTGTTCATTTTAAATATTTAAGCAAACAAGACTGTCGTTTCGGCAGTCTTGTTTTTTGCCTTTGAATTTTTGCTATTCGCCATTGTTTTACGGCATGAAACTGCCGGTATGCGGTTTTGTATTACCGATATTTCGATTATTCACACAAAATTGCCATGTTCAACTCAGAGCACACATCATATTTTTGATATTGTCACAAAAGTATAAATTATCTGTTCATATTGTCATTAAAATCTATTCAATTATCTCTCTTTTGAAAATATAATAGGCATAGGTCAAACCAAAAGGAGAGGTTACATATGAAATTATTTATCGATACTGCAAATGTTGAGGAAATCAGAAAGGCAAACGATTTGGGAGTAGTGTGCGGCGTTACGACAAATCCGTCGCTCATCGCAAAAGAGGGCAAGGTTTTTAAAAATGTTGTAACTGAGATAACATCAATAGTTGACGGCCCTATCTCAGCAGAAGTTATCAGTCTCGAGGCGGACAAGATGGTCTCAGAGGCACTTGAACTTGCAAAGATTCACAAAAACATAGTCATCAAAATCCCCATGACCGCAGATGGCCTAAAGGCTGTGAAACAGCTCAGCGCAAAGGGCATCCGCACCAACGTCACGCTGATATTCAGTCCGGCTCAGGCTTTGCTTGCGGCGCGCGCCGGCGCAAGCTATGTCAGCCCCTTTGTCGGCAGACTCAACGATATCTCGTCCGACGGCAATAAGCTGATTGAAGAAATCGCCTCTATGTTCGATATCCACGGCATAAACACCGAGATAATCGCGGCGAGCATAAGAAGCCCCGAGGATGTTGTGGACGCGGCGCTTGCAGGCGCTCACATCGCCACCGTACCTTACAAGGTAATCTGCCAGATGATTTGCCATCCGCTGACCGACGCCGGAATAGAGCGCTTCCTCAAGGATTGGAAGAGTGTGCCGAGCAAGTAATAAAGAGAGAAAGAGTGAAAGAATGAAAAAAAAGAAATTTTGCGGAATAGATATTGGCGGCACAAAATGTGCGGTAGCAGTCGGCAATGAAACCGAAATTGCCGAAAAAATCAAATTTGACACGGGCAGTGTGGACGAGACTCTCGGCAGAATTGTAAATGCCGTTGAAAATCTGGGGGCGGCGGACGCCATAGGAATAAGCTGCGGCGGCCCGCTCGATTCAAAGCGCGGCGTGATTATGTCGCCGCCGAATCTGCCCGGGTGGGACAACATAGAGATTGTGAGAATTCTTGAGGACAAATTTTCCGTACCGGCCGGCATTGAGAATGACGCCAACGCCTGCGCCCTCGCCGAGTGGAAATTCGGTGCAGGGAGGGGCACGGAGAATATGATTTTTCTCACATTCGGCACCGGCATGGGCGCAGGCATGATACTCGGCGGCAGGCTGTATCGCGGCACAAGCAATATGGCAGGCGAGGTGGGGCATATTCGCATGGCGGATTTCGGCCCCGTCGGTTACGGCAAAGCAGGGTCGTTTGAGGGATTTTGCTCGGGTGGCGGCATTGCGGAAATAGGCAAAATGATTGCCCGAGAAAAACTGCAATGCGGCAAGGCGACGGCTTTTTGTGCCGATTACGGCGAGCTTGAGCGGATAACGGCAAAAAAAATTGCCGACTGCGCAAAGCGCGGCGACGCGGACGCAATCCGTGTGTATGACATCTGTGCCGAAAAGCTCGGCGCAGGGTTGTCGATAATGATAGATGTGCTTAATCCGGAAAGAATTGTTATCGGCAGCATATTTGAGCGCAGCGGTGAACTGCTGCGCGATAGAATGCAGGCGGTAATCGACCGCGAAACTCTGCCGTATGCACGCAGCGTGTGCAGCGTTGTGCCGGCGGCACTCGGCGATGACATAGGCGATTGGGCGGCGCTTGCGGTTGCGGCAAACACTTTTGAGAGGAGATAAGGTCAATATGGAACAATTGATTGAGAGATATCCGTCTCTTGCGCAGTGCAGAGAGAGCATTGAGGCGGCGCGCGAGCTTATGATTGATACATACCGAAGCGGCGGCAAGGTGCTTGTGTGCGGAAACGGCGGAAGCGCCGCAGACAGCGAGCACATAGTCGGCGAGCTGATGAAAGGCTTTTTGAGCCGCAGGCAGGTCAGCGACGGCAGAATTCCCGAGAACTTGCGCAAAAATCTCCAGGGTGCTCTGCCGGCGATATCGCTGCCGAGCCAGTGCGCAATTCTATCGGCATTCATAAATGATGTTGAGCCGGACATGATGTATGCTCAGCTGGTCTACGGCTATGCGCACGGGGGAGATTTGGTGATAGGACTTTCCACGTCGGGAAATTCGCGCAACATTGTGAATGCGGCAGAGGTGGCAAACTGTGTGGGGGCGCGTACGCTTGCGCTCACGGGAACAAAGGAAAGCATGCTGTCCGCCATGGCGAGCGTTGCGATACGCGTGCCGGAGACGGAGACATATAAGGTGCAGGAGCTGCATCTGCCGGTTTATCACTACCTTTGTGCCGAGACGGAAAGGGCTATGTTTGGTTAGACGGTAATTTGCGCCCGTGCGGTAGGGGTCGATGCCCACATCGACCCGAAAATCACGCACAAATTGACCCATGACAGAAATAATAAAAATTCAAGGAGTGCAGCAAAATAAAACCTTTTTGCCGCACTCCGTCTTTTTGCGAACTTTCAAAAGTTTATCTTGACAAACTCTCTCTTAAATGATACGCTTATATCATAGATAAAAATGCACTTTAATTAGGTTTGGTGTATCAAACTTATTTGACTTTTTACAACAAAATTCGGGGGGAAAAATTATGACGCTTGACAAGCTGCCCATAGGCAAAACAGCCGTAATAACCGCGGTCGGCGGCGAGGGCGCGCTGCGCTGCCGTCTGCTCGACATGGGGCTGATACCAAAGACGCGTGTAAAAATAATCAAGGTTGCTCCTATGGGCGATCCTCTGGAGCTCAGCGTGCGCGGCTACGAACTCAGCATAAGAATCGAGGACGCGCAAAAAATAGAAATCAAATCGGAGGAAGACATATGATATTCGCACTTGCAGGCAACCAAAACTGCGGCAAAACCACACTCTTCAACTGCCTCACGGGCTCTAATCAGCACGTAGGCAATTTCCCGGGGGTTACGGTGGAGAGAAAATACGGCGAGATAAAAAACGCAAAAAACTGCTCTGTGGTCGATTTGCCCGGAATATACTCAATCCGTCCGTACACAAGCGAGGAGACCGTCACAAGGGATTTTATCATCAACGAAAAGCCGGACGGCATAATAAACATAGTTGACGCGACAAACATAGAGCGGAATCTTTATCTCACGCTTCAGCTGCTGGAGCTGCGCATACCGATGGTGCTGGCGCTAAACATGATGGACGAGGTGCGCAGCAACGGCGGTACGGTGGATGTGCAAAAGCTGTCCGAGCGGCTCGGAATCCCTGTGATACCCATAAGCGCGGTGAAAAACGAGGGCGTTGGCGAGGTGGTAGACAGCATTGTCAGGGTGGCTTCGGGGAGGATAAAGCCGAGCGTATACGACTTTTGCAGGAGCGGGCCTGTGCATAGGTGCATCCATGCGGTGTCGCATCTCATTGAGGACCATGCCGACAGGATGGGCGTGTCGCCGCGGTTTGCGGCAACAAAGCTGATTGAGGGTGATACATACTTTGCTCAAAACCTGGGGCTAAACCAAAACGAACTTGAGATGATTGAGCATTCCGTGGCGGAGATGGAGCATGAGCACGGCATGGACAGAAACGCCGCGCTTGCGGATATGCGCTATGCTTTCATAGAGCGTGTGTGCGCCGACTGCGTGATAAAATGTCACGAGAGCCGTGAACACAGGCGCAGCGTGTGCATAGACAGTGTGCTTACAAACAAATATCTTGCCCTGCCTGTGTTTGTGGCAATAATGCTGCTGATATTCTACCTTACATTCGGGCCGATAGGCGGATTTTTGAGCGATATGCTGCAGCGCGGCATAGATGTGGTGACGGGCATTGCCGACAGGGCGCTGACGGCATACGGCATAAACGACGCGGTACATAGCCTGATTACTGAGGGAATATTTGCCGGGGTGGGCAGTGTGCTCAGCTTTCTGCCGATTATCGTGGTGCTGTTTTTCTTCCTCTCCATACTGGAAGATACGGGTTATATGGCGCGTGTGGCGTTTGTCATGGACAAACCGCTGCGGCGTATAGGTCTGTCAGGCAGAAGCTTTGTGCCCATGCTGATAGGCTTCGGCTGCACTGTGCCTGCCGTCATGGCGAGCCGCACTCTCTCATCGGACAGAGACAGAAGGATGACAATACTGCTCACTCCGTTTATGAGCTGCTCGGCGAAAATCCCTGTCTACGCTGTGTTTGCGGCGGCGTTTTTCAAGCACGCCGCGGTGGTGATGTCGGCGCTGTATTTCGGCGGAATGGCGGTCGGGGTAATCATGGCGCTCATCATGGGCAGGACGGCTTTTCGCGGTAATCCCGTTCCGTTTGTCATGGAGCTGCCGAATTATCGGCTGCCGTCGGCTGTCAGCGTGTTTCGCCTAATGTGGGACAAGGCAAAGGATTTTGTGTCCAGGGCATTTACCATAATCTTTTTGGCGACGGTAGTAATCTGGCTGCTGGAGAATTTTGATTCGCGCCTCAATATGGTTGCGGACAGCGCGGAAAGTCTCCTTGCTGCCATAGGCAAGCTTGTGTCGCCCGTGTTTGCGCCGCTCGGGTTTGACGATTGGCGCATAGCCACATCGCTCATTGCCGGCTTCACCGCAAAGGAGGCGGTTGTCAGCACCATGGGAGTGCTGCTCGGCACAAGTATGTCAAATCTGTCTGCCGCGCTGCCGCAGTATTTTACCCTGCCGACGGCGTGTGCTTTCCTCACATTTACTCTGCTGTATACGCCGTGTGTTGCGGCGATAGCGACCATTCGGCGCGAGCTCGGGTCACGGGGGCAGACTCTGCTTGTGATATTGATGCAGTGCTCCGTTGCGTGGGTGGCGGCGTATGTTGTGCATACGGCGGCTATGATGTTTGCATGAAAAAACGCGAGGCAGAGCAAAAAAATCTTGACAAATTGAGTGAAAAATAATATAATAGATGCATGATAAGTGATGAAGGTGTGTAAGTAGTCTGCAAAAATCCGTTTCAGAGAGAGGTCGTCGTCGGCTGTGAGCGGTCTTATCGGAGCTGCGGATGAATTTCAGCATCGGAGCTTTCTGCGAAAAGTGCGGAGCGCAAGAGCCCGTGCGCTAAGCAGATGTCACCGCCGCATCAAGGCGGACAGAGTGCGGAAAAAGATTTTTATTTTTTTCCGAAATAGGGTGGTACCGCGAGCAATCTCGTCCCTTTCGGCCGAGTATTGCTCTTTTTTTGTGCAGTCCGCATCCGATACGCGGCGAAATACGGCATAATTGCAGGACAGTGAAACGGCTCGGAGCCGTATATTTTATTTTGGCTCGCCCAAACAGCTGTGCAGCGGCGCAGAACTCGCTCACACAAAATAAAATATACACCTCATCGTCTTTCAACAGATTGCGGCTGATTGTAGGGTTACAAAAGAATGAAGTTTAACAAGTTCACCCAAAAATATTTTTCGGAGGTAGTTTATGAAAAGCAAAATCGAACATCTCAAAGCCCAGATTGCAGGCGAGCTTGACGCTCGCCCCGACAGAGAGGGCTTCAAAAAGCTCAGAGAGAAATACCTGAGCAACAAGATTGGCGAAATCCCCGGTCTTATGAAGGAAATGCGAAATGTGCCCAAGGAGGAGCGTCCGCAGTTCGGCAAGATGGTAAACGAATTCAAAAGCTGGGCGGAGGCAAGATTTGAAGAGCTTGACGCACAGCTTAAGAAAGCCGAGCTTGCCGCAAAGAACCAAAAGGAATCCGTGGATGTAACCATGCCGGCGGTCAAGAATGAAGTCGGCTCGCTGCATCCCACAACTCTTGTGAAGCAGGAGATAATAAACATCTTTGCCGGAATGGGGTTCGATGTGTTTGAGGGCCCCGAGATAGAGACGGATTATTACAACTTCACCGCGCTCAATGTGCCGGCGGATCATCCGGCAAGGGCAGAGCAGGATACATTCTACATCACGGACGACATATTGCTGCGCACCCAGACTTCCCCGGGGCAGATAAGGACTATGGAGGCGAAAAAACCGCCGATTAAGGTGCTCAGCCCGGGCAGAGTGTTCCGCTCGGACGACGACGCGACACATACACCCATGTTCCATCAGATGGAGGGTCTCGTTGTGGACAAAAGCATCTCCGTGTGCGACCTTTACGGAATGCTCGACCTGCTTGCAAAGGAGATTTTCTCTTCCGACACCAAGACGAGGCTGCGCCCGTCATACTTCCCGTTTACGGAACCGAGCGTTGAGGTGGACGTAACCTGCTGCGAGTGCGGCGGCACGGGATGCAGGCTGTGCAAGGGCACAGGCTGGATAGAGGTTCTCGGCGGCGGCATAGTCAACCACAGAGTGCTTGCAAACTGCGACATAGATCCCGATGAATATTCGGGTCTCGCATTCGGCATAGGCATAGACAGAATCGCCATGCTCAAATACGGAATCAACAATATTCACATACTGTTTGACAATGACATAAGAACGCTCAGACAGTTCAAACAGCAGGGGAGGTAAAAGGATATGTTAGTACCGCTTAGTTGGTTAAAGGATTATGTAGATATAGATGTAAGCGCGGAAAAGCTTCAGGAAATGCTGTTTTCGAGCGGCTTTGAGGTGGAGGAGCTGATATACCTCGGCAGGGACATCGACCGCGTGGTTACGGGAAAAATCACCTCGATAGCAAAGCACGAGGACTCCGACCATTTGCAGATTTGCAAGCTTGACTGCGGCGAAAAATACGGCAGAAACATTCAGATAGTCACCGGCGCGCAAAACATTTTTGAGGGGGCGGTAGTGCCTGTTGCGCTGGATAAATCCACACTGCCGAATGGAGTTAAGATAAAGAGCGGAAAGCTGCGCGGAGTTGAATCCAACGGTATGCTCTGCTCCGGTGAGGAGCTGGGCATCACGGATGACTGGTACGAGGGTGCCGATGTATACGGCATACTTATCCTTGCGGACGGCACACCCATAGGCGAGGACATCCGTAAAATCGTCGGTTTGGACGACTATATTTTTGACATCAGCATAACCGCAAACCGCCCCGACTGCCAGTCGATAGTCGGCATGGCGCGCGAGGTTGCGGCAATTCTAAAAAAAGAAGTGCGCGAGCCGGAAATCACCTACACCGAGGACGAAACCGCAAACGACGACGAGATAAACATCACCGTGGAGGCAGGCGACATCTGCCCCAGATACATCGGTCATTACGTAAGGAATACCACGGCAGTCAAAGCGCCGCAGTGGATGAGGAAACGCCTTGCGCTCGTGGGGCTTAACTCCATAAACGCGCTTGTGGATATTACTAACTTTGTGCTCATGGAGCTGGGTCAGCCGATGCACGCTTTCGACCTTGCCGACCTTGAGGGCAAGCGCATAGAGGTGCGCCGTGCAAAGCCGGGCGAGAAGATAATCACCCTGGACGAAAAGGAATTTAAATTAAACGAGACGAACCTCGTAATCTGCGACGAAAGGAAACCCGTTGCACTTGCCGGAATAATGGGCGGACTCAACAGCGAGATTAAACCGACAACGCATGATGTGGTATTTGAGTCGGCAAAATTTGCCCGCGACAGTGTGCGCAAAACATCGCGCAGCCTGGGGCAGTCGTCCGATTCCAGCGCAAAATTCTGCAAGGGTGTGGATGAGTACACCACAGGCTGCGCCATAGGCAGAGCGCTGCATCTGGTGCAGGAGATTGGCTGCGGCACGGTATCCGCAACTCATTTTGACATCATGGCGCACGGCGAACCCAAACCGACCGTGGTTACAACTACTTTTGACAAGATAAACAAAGTGCTCGGCATAGATGTGCCTGCTGAAGAGATAGCAGACATTTTGAGAAGGCTGAAGTTTGCCGTTACGGTTGACGGCGACAGCATCACCGTATCCGCGCCGCTCTACCGTGAGGATGTGGAGGGTTATGCCGACCTGGCGGAAGAGGTCATCAGAATATACGGCTACGATCACATCAAGCCGCAGCTGCTCAAATTTGCCGCAGTGACAAACGGCGGACTCAGCGAGGCGCAGATGCTTGAATATAAGCTCAAGAATGCCGTCCGTATGCAGGGCGCGTTTGAGACGATCAATTACAGCTTCTATTCGGCTAAGGATTTGGATATGCTCCATATACCCGAGGACGCGCCGGAGAGAAAATATATCAGGATAGACAACCCGATAAGCGAGAATTATTCAGTTATGTGCACTACGCTTGCGCCGACTATGGTGAACACCATAGTCAAGAACTACCGCAGCGGAAATACGTCGGGAAGATTCTTTGAGGTGGCGAATGTGTTCATCGCGGACGAGATGCCGCTAAAGACCCTGCCGCATGAGAGGAAGACCCTTGTTATCGGCGCTTACGGCGATGATGAAGATTTCTTCAGGTTCAAGGGCATCCCCGAGGGCATAGCGGATGAGTTTAACCTCACATTTGCTTATGAAAAATGCGAGAAACCTTTCCTCCACCCGGGAATAAGCGCAAGAATCCTGTGTGAGGGCGAGGAGATTGGCTATATCGGAAGGCTCTCCCATGAGATAAGCGATGAACTCTCGCTCATAAAGCCGGTGTTCCTGGCAGAGATTGACTACGAAAAACTTTCGTCATTCTTTAAGCACACCATGAAGTACAAGCCGATTTCGGAATTTGCCGATGTTGTGCGCGACTTCGCTTTTGTGTGCGGCGAGGCGGTTACCTGCGGTGAGATAGAGGATTGCATAAGAAAATCGTGCAAGTATGTGACGAGCGTAAAGCTGTTTGACATATTCCGCGGCAAGCAGATAGGCGAGGGCAAGAAGAGCATGGCGTTTAATGTTGTCATCTCGCCCGAGGATAAGGAATTCTCCGATAAAGAGATAGAGAAATTCACGTCAAAGATTCTCAAAGACCTTGAGTTTAAGCTGGGAATAGCGTTGAGATAATGTAAAAAATGCGGTGCGGCAAAATAAAGGCGTTTTGCCGCACTGCCAATCTACATAAAAAGTCCGGATTTTTCCGGACTTTTTTGCGTTTGGCGATATAATGATGTTTTTTGGTGATGAGAATATCGGGGGGAGAACGGACAACAGAGGACGCAAACAGAAATGCTTGACAAATGTTCTGCTTTGATGTATAAATTGAATTATGTATAATTAGAGTTATATATGGAGGTGCAGATATGCCTGCGAAAATAAAAGCCGCAAAAGAAATGATTGTCGACGCGGCTTTTGCGGTTGCACGTGAAACAGGTGCGCAAAACATTAACGCAAGAACTGTGTCGGAAAGGCTGAATTGCTCCACACAGCCTGTAATGTATCATTTTGAAACAATTGAGGAATTGAAAAGGGCAGCCTACGAAAGGGCAGACAGCTATCATTCGGAATATCTGATGAATATTGAAAGCCCGCAAAAGGACGTTATGCTCGGAAACAGTTGTATTGATTGAAATAGAGGAGGATTACATTATGAATAAGTTAATCGGTTGCTGCGGACTGGACTGCGAAAGGTGTGACGCCAGAACCGCAACGCTTACAAATGACAATGCCCTGCGCGAGAAAACCGCCGCTCTGTGGACGAAACTCAATGGGGTGACGATCACAGCAGAAATGATTAATTGTACAGGCTGTCGTATTGAAGGTGCCAAAACGCCGTTCTGCGATAAACTCTGTCCCATACATAACTGTGTTCGGGAGAAGAAATTGGATACCTGTGCGGACTGCGGGCAGATGGACGGATGCCCGACGCTGGGGCAAATCGCCGCAAACAGCCCGTTTGTTTTAGAAAACTTAAAGCAGCTCCGCCGGTCGGAGCTGACCGAAGAAACGGCGGAAACCGCTGCGGACGGGATACAGCCGATTTGAGTAATGGCGGGCGTTACCGTGCTTTGCAGCGGTCTCGCTGTGCGTTTCCGCCGTTGGAAGCAGAAACTGACGGAATGCGAGTTTATTTAATGTAAAAACATAGCGTCACCAAAACTGAAGAACCTGTAACGGTTCTTTATTGCCTCCGCATACGCATTCATGATTATCTCCTTGCTCGAGAAAGCCGACACAAGCATCAGCAGTGTGGATTCCGGCAGGTGGAAGTTGGTTATCAGGCAGTCCACGCATTTAAATCTGTACGGAGGATAGATGAATATGTCCGTCCAGCCGCTGCTTCCGCACACAAATCCGTCCTCGTCCGCCACGGTCTCCAGTGTGCGCGTGGTGGTTGTGCCGACGGATATTATTCTGCCGCCGTTTTTTCGCGTTTCATTGATCGCGTCGGCGGTTTCTTTGGTGATGGAGTAGAACTCTGAGTGCATTTTGTGGTTTGTCACGTCGTCCACCTTTACCGGACGAAATGTGCCAAGTCCCACGTGGAGCGTGATATATTCAATTTTTACTCCCTTTTGCTCAATCTCGGAGAGCAGTTCTTTTGTAAAGTGCAGTCCGGCAGTCGGTGCGGCTGCAGAGCCTTCGTGTTTTGAATACACCGTCTGATATCTTTCGCGGTCGTCCAGGTGTTCCGTGATATACGGCGGCAGCGGCATTTCGCCCAGCTCGTCGAGCAGGGTTTCCCACAGTCCGCCGTATTCAAAACGCACAAGCCTGTTACCGTCGTTTATGGTCTCCAGTATCTCGGCTTTCAGTCTGCCGCCGCCGAACACAAACCGTGCGCCCAGTTTTGCTTTTTTGCCCGGTTTTAATATAACTTCCCATTCGTTTGTAGATTTTCGGTTCAGCAGCAAAAATTCTATCCTGCCGCCGGTGCCCTCTTTTTCGCCGATGAGCCGTGCCGGAATGACGCGTGTGTCGTTGAGCACCAGGCAGTCGCCGGCTTTAAGCTCGTCTTTTATATCGCGGAATATTTTGTGGTTCATTTCGCCTGTTTTTTTGTCCACCGTGAGCAGCTTTGAAGATGCCCTGTCGGCAAGCGGCGTCTGAGCAATCAGCTCATGGGGTAAATCATAATAAAAATCACTTGTTTTCAATGTTTTCATGCTCCTTTTGATTAATGCAAGTTTGTTCCCGGGTAATAGAACGTCAATATCTGTTCATAACCGAACCCTTGGTCTGCCATAGCTTTTGCTCCGTACTGGCTCATGCCGAGTCCGTGTCCCCAGCCGTGCCCGTCAAATCTGTATGCGAGTGCGGTCTGATTAACCGTGGAATTGCCGGCTGCGCTGCGCACAATGAACGGATAGGCAAACTCCGACTTGCCGCCCGTGAATATTGCCATAAACTCCGCAAGCGGCTCTTTGCCGGACGATGTGATCGCCGTTGTGCCGGCAGACGCGTCTGCCGATACGGGTGTCACGGTGTATCTTTGACTGAACAGAGTGGTTGAGCCTGCCCAGGTGCGTGTGCCGTCGTTTATGTATTCCTTTGTGCCGGCTGTGCCGGTTATGGTCAGCCTGTACACCTGTCCGGTCGTCGGCTCGGTTGTCGCTGTAACGGCGGTCACCTTGCCTATGTTCACTCCGTTTGCCAGGAGTTTTGACTCAATCTCCGCCGTGGTGAGCGTGGTGCTCCAGTTGTATCTCGTTGCCTCGGACGGATTTTCGTAGATATCCTCAACTCCGCGCAGATAGGGCACATCGTTTCCCCACACATATTTTGCGGTGGACGTGTGTCCTCCGTCGCACGAGAAAAAAAGCGTGTCCGCGAGCGCACCGTTGTACATGAGGTATTTCCCCTTGGTTTCGTCCGACGCGCGGATTGTGCTTGCAGCCTCTGCCGCCACACCGCCGTACACCTGGCAGTGCACCGTCGGGCACACATCGAAACCTGCCGCGTTGTGTTTGCCCTTGTTTGATATGGCGTAGTTGCGCGCACACACAGCCTGAGCTTTGAGCGCCTCTATGTGCCAGCTTGACGACATCTCTCTGCCGATCACGCCTTTTATGTAGTCGTCGGGCGATATCAGGTTTATCACCGCCATTTTGCCGCCGCCGGCATTGAGTATCTCTATGCCGCCGCGGTATTCCTTGCCGTTCACACGTACCAGACCGCCGTCCGCCGCCATGAATGTGAGCCGCTGACCGCTGTTGGTGTCGAAGGTATCGCTGCCGTAGGTGCAGATGCCGTCCGCACTCATCGTCACATTGATTGCCGCCTCGCCGTATTTCATCTGCTCCGAGAACACTCTGTTGTCGTCAATGCCGATGAGAAACCCCGCCGAGGATTCCAGCGAGCATTGGCTCACGGCGTCCGTGCCGTAGCTGACGCCCACTCTGAGCATTTCATTGTTGTTCTGTGCATAAACTGTATAAGAACTTAAAATCAAAAGCGATATAAATATACATAAAAATTTCTTCATCTGTGTACCTCCTCTGAAATATGCATATAATATAGGATAAAATATTTTTGCGATATAGTCAAGCAATTTGCCGAATTTGTAAAAAAATCGACACAAAATGTTGACTTATGCGCGCTTTAGTGGTATTCTGTAAGAGATAAAACTGAATTTACGGAGGTCATCACAGTGAAAAAATACAATGTTGCTGTTGTTGGTGCAACCGGCATGGTCGGACGCACATTTTTGAAGGTTCTTGAGGAAATCAAGCTGCCGGTTGAGAACTACTGGCTTTTTGCGTCAAAAAGGTCTGCCGGACAGAAAATTGAATTTATGGGAAAAGAATATGAGATTGAGGAACTCACCGAGACCTCCTTTGACCGCGGCGTTGACATCGCGCTGTTCTCGGCGGGCGGCTCCACAAGCGAAAAGTTTGCTCCCATAGCCGCATCCAAGGGCTGCGTGGTTATAGATAACTCCAGCGCATGGAGAATGGATCCCGAGGTTCCGCTCGTTGTGCCCGAGGTTAATCCCGATGACATAGAGTGGAACAAGGGCATCATCGCAAACCCCAACTGCTCCACAATCCAGGCTATGGTTGCGCTCAAGCCGCTGCACGATAAATACAAAATCAAGAGAGTGGTTTACTCCACATATCAGGCTGTGTCGGGCGCCGGCATGGCTGGATACAAGGATTTGGAGAACGGACTCAAGGGCGAGGCACCCAAGAAATTTCCGCATCAGATTGCAGGAAACTGCCTGCCGCATATAGATGTCTTCCTGCCTAACGGCTACACCAAGGAAGAGATGAAGATGGTAAATGAGACGAGAAAAATCCTCGGCGACGATTCTATCAGAATCACCGCCACCACGGTTCGCGTGCCGGTATTCAACAGCCACAGCGAGTCTATAAATGTTGAGTTTTACAATCAGTTTGATCTCGATGAGCTTAAAGAAGTGCTTAGGAAAGCTCCCGGGGTTGTGGTTCAGGACGATCCGGAGCATGATGTGTATCCGCTTGCGCTTAACGCAACGGGCACAAACGAAACCTATGTCGGCAGAATCCGCCGTGACGACAGCGTGGAGAGCGGCGTTAATCTGTGGGTTGTTGCGGACAACATAAGAAAAGGCGCGGCGGCAAACGCTGTGCAGATTGCTCAGAAGCTTATTGAATATTGGGAAAGCAAATAAAAAAATCTTCGGAGGTAATTATGAAATCAACTGTATTTACGGGTTCGGGCGTTGCTCTTATAACACCTTTTGATAAAACAGGAGAAGAAATTAATTATGACAAACTCGGAGAACTTTTGGAATTTCACATAGACAACGGCACCGACGCCATAATCCTGTGCGGAACCACGGGCGAGGCGCCCACACTGCCGGACGAACAGCACTGCGAGGCGATAAAATACGCCGTGCAGAAAATAAACGGCAGAATACCGCTCATAGCCGGCACCGGCTCGAACTATACCGACCATGCCGTCACGATGACGAAGTTTGCGCAAAGCGTGGGCGCGGACGCGGTGCTCTGCGTGACGCCGTATTACAACAAGACCACGCAGCGCGGACTCATAAAGCACTATGAGACGATTGCCGCGTGCACGGATCTGCCGATAATCATGTACAGTGTGAAGTCGCGCACGGGCGTGAACATTGAGCCGGAGACGGCTGCGGAACTTGCAAAAATAGAAAATATAGTTGCCATAAAAGAGGCAAGCGGCAACATATCTCAGGTGGCTAAGATAGCCGCACTCTGCGGCGACAGGCTCGACATATATTCCGGCAACGACGATCAGATAGTGCCGGTCATGTCGCTCGGCGGCAAGGGAGTAATATCCGTGCTTGCAAATGTTGCGCCGCGGCAGACCCACGACATCGTCATGAAGTACCTTGAGGGTGACACCGCGGAGAGCCTTAAGATGCAGCTTGCGGCGGCGGAGCTTAACGAAGCGCTTTTCTGCGAGGTTAATCCCGTGCCGGTTAAGACCGCGTGCAACCTCATGGGCATGGAGGTCGGCCCTGTCAGACTGCCGCTTTATGAAATGAGCGGCGACAACCTTGCAAAGCTTAAAAAAGCACTGAAAAACTATGGTCTAATCTAAAGGAATGTTGATAAAATGATAAATATTATACTCAGCGGCTGCAACGGCAAGATGGGCAAAGTCATCTCGCAGCTTGCGGCGGAAGATAACGAATGCAAAATAGTGTGCGGACTTGACATCAACACGGAGTCGTGCTCTGATTATCCCGTTGTTGACGATATAAACAAATTTGACGGAAAAGCCGATGTCATCATCGACTTTTCCAATCCCGCGGTTGCGGACGGGCTTATCGGCTATTGCGCCAAAACCGGCACTGCGCTCGTCATGGCGACGACGGGACTGTCCGACGAGCAGATAAAGGCGTTGGACAAGCTGTCGGAGACCGCGGCGGTTTTCCGCAGCGCAAATATGTCACTCGGCATCAATCTTCTCATAAGCCTTGTGAGGAGAGCCGCGGCTGCCCTCGGGGGCGATTTTGACATAGAGATTGTGGAGAAACACCACAACAGAAAGATAGACGCACCCAGCGGCACGGCTCTCATGATTGCCGACGCTATGGCGGAGGAACTCTGCGACAAACCCGAATATGTGTACGACAGACATAGTGTGCGCAAAAAACGCTCGCCCGACGAAATCGGTATACATTCCGTGCGCGGCGGCACCATAGTCGGTGAACACGAGGTTATTTTTGCCGGCAATGACGAGATAATCGAGATAAAACACACAGCCATGAGCAGAGAGATTTTTGCCGTGGGCAGCATAAAGGCGGCAAAGTTTATCGCAGGCAGAAAAGCGGGTATGTATTCAATGCAGAATATGATGTGATTAAGGGGTTTTTGAGTTAGTTACATTCAACAAAAATCGACATTGTGTCTTGCACACTTTATAGAATGTATGATAAAATATTAACAACGTAATCAGTAGGAAAGGGGTAAAAAAATGATCTACAGTTCAGAAGTTGAAAATATGTGTGTGGTTGCCAAAGGCGCAAACCACGGCCCGGCTCCGATTCCGGAAGAGGGCAAATGGGTAAAAGCCAAAGAGATTAAGGACATATCCGGTCTTACTCACGGTATCGGCTGGTGCGCACCTCAGCAGGGAGCCTGTAAACTGACTCTCAATGTCAAGGACGGCGTTATCCAGGAGGCACTGGTTGAGACAATCGGCTGCTCCGGTATGACA
>CAJLYL010000015.1 GCA_905210855.1 uncultured Clostridia bacterium | reverse complement strand
TGTTTCCTGATATAGGTTTCGGTTGCTGCTGAAAAAATGGGGAAACTCAAATGATATATTGCTTGACACGATATATCAAACTGTGGTAAAATATTTAAGGTTGGTAACGATTGATTAAAGTATTGCTTTTAACAAGAAATTGCCGCTCATTTAAAAAAAGAAAGGCAGATATTTTATGTACAATAATGAAGAAAACGGCACTATGTCGCTGAAGGATTTGCTTGAGATATTCTTAAACTACAAAAGAATTTTTGCAATATCCGTGGCTGTGTGCGTGGTGCTTTCCGTGGTATACAACGTGTTTATGGTAGCGCCGACCTACACATCGAGCGGCACGATATATGTCAACTGTATGTCGGATTCCGACGTGCAGGCAGGCGACGGCATAAGCCAGTACGAGATAGATTCGTCAAGGGCGCTGAGCACTACATACATGGAGATTCTGCGCGGACGCTCATTCCTGGAGGATGTCAGCGCCGATATCGGCTATAAATACACTTGGAAAGATATCGCCTCAATGATGAGCGTTGCCTCGGTAAACGAGACGGAGCTGCTTTCCATAAATGTGACGGCATATGAGCCGGAGGACGCATATGTCATTTGCAAGAGCATTATGTACAATGCTCCGCGCAAGATGCTCAGCGTGTTCAAGCGCGGCGCGATAGAGGTTGTGGATGATGTCAATATGCCGCTTATTCCGTCCAAGCCGGGTGTGAAAAAGGCGCTTTTGCTCGGGTTTATTCTCGGCTTTATAGTCGCTGCGGCAATCACATTTATGATAGAGATTTTCGATACAAAAATCAGAACAAGTGAGGATTTGGTGCGCAGATACGATATCAATGTTCTCGGAGAGATATTTCACTAAGGAGGTGCGGTCATGAAGATTAATTTGTCAAATCTGCTTAAATTCAAGAAGAAGGACGAGGGACTGCACAACGCCGAGGGCGCGTATATCATAAACGACGACACAAGTTTTAACGCGCTTGAGTCGTACAAAGCCGCGCGCACAAACATCATGTTTTCCCTGCCGAAATCCGATAAGGGCAAGACCATACTTGTGTCGAGCTCGCAGCCGGCGGAGGGCAAAACCACCGCTACAATCAACATTGCCTACACCTTTGCCTGCACCGAGGCCAAGGTCATAGTGGTGGACTGCGATTTGCGCAAGCCCAGGGTTCACAGATACCTTAAGATAAACAAGGATATAGGTATATCAAATATTCTGTGCGGCTTTTCCACAGTGGACGAGGCGATTCAGAAAAATGTCATGGGCAACCTTGACTGCATACCTGCCGGGGAAATCCCCATGAACTCCACGGAGCTGCTCATGAGCGATGAGATGTCCAATCTGCTGGACGAGCTTGCCGAGAGATATGACTACATATTTATAGACACTCCGCCGATAATGTCGGTTACGGACGCAATGATAATTGCGCCGAGGTGCTCGGGAATGATACTGGTGGTAAGGCAGGGCGTGTCAACCTATGACATGATGGACAAGACCATTGAGGTTATAAAGCACTCCGAGGCGAAGATTCTCGGGTTTGTCATGAACTGCGACGAAAACGCGAAGAATAAATATTACAGCTATAAGTACAAAAACTACAAGGGCTATCTTTACGGTTACAGATATGAATACAGCGACAGAGAGCACAATAAATAATAAAGGTGGTAACAGATGCTTATAGATTTTCATTCACATTTTCTGCCCGGTATAGACGACGGAGCACAGACGGAGGAAATCGGCGCGGATATGCTTTGCGACGCGGTTAGCCAAGGGGTTGTGTGCAGTGTTGCCACGCCGCATTATTATCACAACAGCGGAGAGAGCATTGCCGATGCGATTGCCGCGCGTGACGGCGCCTATGAGCGACTTGCCGCCTATGCGGAGAACCGCGGCATGGCGCTGCCGAGGATTCTGCGCGGCTTTGAGGTGGCATATGACGATTGCCTCATCGGTGCGCAGGGGCTGCATGAGCTTTGCATAGAGGGCACGGATTATCTGCTGCTCGAGATGCCGTATGGCGGCTGGCACGAGAATATTGTGGAGAATGTGTATGATTTGAGCATATCCGGAGTGAAGATAGTGCTTGCGCATATGGACAGGTATTATCACATGATGGGCAAGAGCATTTTTGATTTGCTCAGCCTCGGTTTTCCGATTCAGCTTAATGCCGAGGCATTCAAGACCATTCACGGCAGACGGTTTGTGAAAATGCTGCTCGACGCGGAACGAACCTGTGTTGTCGGCAGCGATATGCACAACATGACCATGCGCCCGTGCGATATAGGTCATGCTTATGATATTGCCAAAAAGAAATTTGCACAATATGCGGACGGGCTTTTTTTCGGAAATGCCGATATGTTGCTGAAAAACGAACTGTGACGCGGTTCGTTTTTTTGAAATGGGCATATTTTGGCTATGCCCCCTGATATAATGCTCTCATGGTGGTGAAGATATGAATTGCGATAACATAAAAACCTTCGGAATGCTCAGCCTGTATGAAAGGCTGAATCGCGGCGAGGTTGTCACAAAGAGGGCGCTTGCCACAGCAATTGAGCAGGGCAGAGACGGCAAACTGCTTATTGCGGCAATTGCAAGACAATTCATACACATGGGCAGCGATTTTTTTACACAGCAGGGGCGCCCATACCGATAATCTGTTCGCTCAACAACGACGCGGCAAAGGATATGCTTACAAAATATCACATAGATATATACAGTGTTTCCAGAGGGATGGCAGCGGCGGTATTTATAAATTCTCTGATATTTTGTATACATCAGTTATTTTATAACCCCGATGTTGACGGCGAGGCCGAGCTGTGAGCTCACCGAGGAGCTTTTTGATATTTTGTCGCTCACACCCGGGCTTATCGGCATTCACCCCAACGATAATACGGCGACGGTGTGCCTGAAAACAGCCGATTTGGCGGACATAATATCGGAGCACGGGAATTCGGTTGAATTTTATAAACCGGCGGCGGAGTAGAATCCTATAAAAAGTGTTTTTGAATTTTCAACAGATTTTTTCGGCTTTGCGGCTTTTTTACGGCGGATATTGACAATAATTCAATTTGGTGGTAAAATCAAATTGCTTATGCAAAAAAACAAAAGAGGGGATAATATTAAAAATCCCCGGAACGGAGAAATCTTATGAAAATCAAGACAAAACGCGTTTTTGCGGCAATTGCGGCAATCGTTATGATGTCGCTGCTGCTTGCTGTGCCGTTTTTTGCGGCGGCAGAGCCGGAGGAAACGCCGACAGCCGTGCAGACAGAGGTTGTCGCAAACGAGGGAGACGCCGAGGCGATATCGCTTGATGGTGAAAATCAGGCAGTCAGCGGCGGTGCATCGGACGAAGAAGCGGCTGACGGGGAAAGCGACGAAGACGCCGCACCCACAAGCAAGGCATACGGAACTCTGCTTGCGCTGCTGCCGCCGCTCATCGCCATAGCGCTTGCTCTCATCACCAAGGAGGTTTATTCATCGCTTTTCATCGGTATAGTTGCCGGCGGTCTGCTTTACTCAAACTTTTCGTTTGTCGGAACGGTGGTTCATGTGTTCCAAGACGGATTTGTGGGCAGTATTGCGGATTCATATAACATCGGTATATTGCTGTTCCTGGTGGTTCTCGGCGCACTGGTTGCCATGATGAACAAAGCAGGCGGCAGCGCCGCATTCGGTCAGTGGGCGTCAAATAGAATCAAGACAAAAGTCGGTGCTCAGCTGATGACGGTACTCCTCGGTGTGCTTATATTTATAGACGATTATTTCAACTGCCTCACGGTCGGCAGCGTTATGCGCCCCGTTACTGACAAGCACAAGATATCGAGGGCAAAGCTTGCGTACCTTATAGATGCAACGGCAGCTCCCGTGTGCATAATCGCCCCGATTTCATCATGGGCGGCGGCAGTGAGCGGATTTGCAAAGGATTCCGGCATGAATGGATTTCAGCTGTTCCTGAGCGCAATACCGTATAATTTCTATGCGATACTTACCATAGTAATGATGATTACGATAACCCTGCTCAAGTTTGATTACGGCCCGATGACAATCCACGAGGCAAACGCCGCGAAGGGTGATTTGTTTACAACGGGCGGAGCGGAGCAGACAAAGGAGAATAACGAAGTTCTCTCCAAAAAAGGCAAGGTTATCGATCTGATTCTGCCTGTTATCACGCTCATCATCTGCTGCGTGTTCGGTATGATTTATTCCGGCGGTTTCTTCACTGTCGGCGAGGAGGGTTACAGAGACGTTATAACCGCTTTCTCAAACAGTGACGCGTCTGTCGGTCTGGTATATGGTTCGTTTATAACACTTATTCTTACGGTGATATTCTTTGCGGCAAGACGTGTTATAACCTTTAACGAATGCATGGAGGCTATTCCGGAGGGATTCAAGGCAATGGTTCCGGCGATAATGATTCTTGCCTGCGCATGGACCCTCAAGGGCATGACAGACAGCCTCGGCGCCAAGGAATGCATTGCGGCACTCGTGCAGGGCTCAGCAGGCAGCTTTATGAAGTTCCTGCCGGCTATCATCTTCCTGATTGCAGTGGGGCTTTCATTCTCGACGGGTACATCGTGGGGAACCTTCGGCATACTCATACCGATAGTTATCAATGTATTCGGCTTTGAGAGCGGCAATATAACCATCATCGCTATATCGGCTTGCATGGCGGGCGCGGTTTGCGGCGACCACTGCTCACCGATATCCGATACGACCATTATGTCGTCAGCCGGTGCGGAGTCCAACCACATCAACCATGTTACAACTCAGCTGCCATATGCGCTAACGGTTGCGGCTGTGTCATTCGTTTGCTATGCGATAGCTGGATTTGTGCCGAATGCACTTGTCATGCTGCCGCTGTCAATAGTTCTTATGATAGTTACATTGCTTGTAATAAGGCAAACAATAGGCAAAAAGCAAGTTAATTAATATTGTCCGTTTTTTTGGACAGGTGATATAGTATAATGTACTCATAAACAAAAGACAAAGGAGTTGTCGTTATGAGTACATTATCTTTATTTGCCGCGGTATATTGGTTTTTTGCAAAACCGCTTTTGTTCATGGTTTTGCCCACGGTTATAGTGGGGCAGAGGGTTTTGAATGTGTCGCGTACCAAGGCGGCACAAAAATAAGAAAAATGCAGACTGTGACGGGGTTCGTGAGGGCATATTTTTCGTGCACGCATATAGACTTGTGCCGTCTGTGTATGTGTTTTTTATTCTTAGACGGCGAGTTCAGCGCTACCGCACCGCTGTCCGAGTCATCGAGAATAAAAAAACACACCGCTCCTCTGAAAAAATGTTCTATGTCCTCGTTACCTCAATAACATCCGGTATCTTGCGCAGCTTGTTTATCAGCTTGTCAAGATCCGTGGTGTTGTTTATGGACACCGACACGTCAATCAGGCACACATTGCCTTTTGCCGCACGGCCGTTCACCGCCTTAAGCGGCAGCTTTAGGTCGTTGATTATGTTGACCGCCTCTACCACAAGCCCGTTTCTGTCGTTGCACACCAGCTTGAGGTTTGCGTCATAACTGCTTTCCTTGTCGTTTGCCCAGCTCACGTCGATAAGTCTTGCTTTTTCGTCAGGGTCGCTGATGAGCGCAGCCACGTTGGTGCAGTCTTGCCTGTGGACAGACACTCCTCTGCCGCGTGTGATGTAGCCGATAATCTTGTCGCCGGGCACCGGGTTACAGCACTTTGAAAAACGCACCAGGCAGTTGTCAACTCCCTTGACTATAACTCCCTCGCTCGCGCCGGTGTCATAGCCTTTTTTTGCAGGTGCGGGGGAGGTAACCGCAAGCAGCTGCTGAGCGTTTTTCTTTTCATTCTTTTTCTTGTATTCCTCTTTCAGCTTGGATATGATGTTCACAAGCTGAATACCGCCGTAGCCTATGTTGGCGTACAGGTCGTCTATGTTTCCGTAGCCGTATCTTTTTATGAGATACGACAGATAATCTTCTCCGAGGAGCTCGCTCGGCAGCCCCTCGCGCTTGATTTCGCGCTCAAGCGCTTCCTTGCCCTTGACTATGTTCTCGGCGCGGTTTTCTTTTTTAAACCACGCGTTTATTTTGTTTCGCGCCTGACTGGTTTTTATGATTTTGAGCCAGTCTCTGCTCGGGCCATGCACCGCGGACGAGGTAATAATCTCCACTATGTCGCCGCTTTGCAGCTGATAGTCCAGATTGACTATTTTGCCGTTGACCTTTGCGCCCTGCATCTTGTAGCCGACCGCGCTGTGTATGCTGAATGCAAAGTCAATCGGCGTTGAGCCGAGCGGAAAGCTGTACACATCGCCCTTTGGCGAGAATACAAACACCTGGTCGGTGAACATATCAATCTTAAGTGCCTGGACAAATTCCTCCTCGCTCTTGAAGTCGTTCTGAACATCAAGCAGCTGTTTTATCCAGGTGAGTTTCTGGTCCATATTGTCATCGCCCTTGCTGACGCCCTCCTTGTACCTCCAGTGCGCGGCAATACCGTTTTCGGCATATTCGTGCATTTTGCGCGTGCGGATTTGTATCTCAAACGGTCTGCCGTCGTCGCCGATTACCGTGGTGTGCAGCGACTGATATAGATTCGGCTTCGGCATGGCGATGTAGTCCTTGAATCTGCCCGGCATGGGTTTGTACAGCTCGTGCGCTATGCCCAGCGCTGCGTAGCAGTCGCTCACCGTCTCGGTGATGATACGCACCGCAAACAAATCGTATATCTGGTCGAGAGTCTTGTTCTGCGTGAACATCTTGCGATATATGCTGTAAAAATGCTTCGGCCTGCCGTCGATAGTGCAGTTTATGCCTGCTTCATTTAGCTTTTCCTTAAGGTCGCGTTTGATTTTCGCTATGAAAGCCTCTCTCTCGCTGCGCTTTTGATTTATGCCCTCGACTATCTCATAGTAGGCTATGGGGTCGAGGTATTTAAGCGATGTGTCCTCAAGCTCCCATTTTATCTTGTACATACCGAGCCTGTGGGCAAGGGGCGCAAATATATTGAGGGTTTCGCGCGCCTTTTCGCGCTGTTTGTCCTCCGGCATACTGATGAGCGTGGACATATTGTGCAGTCTGTCCGCAAATTTAATCATTATGACCCTGATGTCCGAGGTCATGGCAAGGAACATCTTGCGCAGATTAACCATATCGCGCTCTTCCTTGGAGTTGAAGCTGATTTTATCAAGCTTTGTCACGCCGTCAACAAGCAGCGCCACCTGGTCGCCGAAGTTTTCCTTTATCGTCTCCGCGGTGTAGGAGGTGTCCTCCACCACATCATGCAGGAGCGCGGCGCACACGGAATCCGTGTCGAGCTGCATACTCACGACTATTCCTGCCACGGCAACGGGATGCGTTATATACGGCGTGCCCGATTTTCTTTTCTGCTCCTTGTGGGCACTGTATGCCAGCTCGTATGCTCTTTTGATTTTCTCTGTGTCATATTTGACAGGCGATTCCTCCATTGCCTTGAGCAATTCGTTAAAATCCTGTACCATATGTCATCCCTCCTTACCGTTGTATAGCCGATATGTTGCTGAATTTTCAAGATTGTTTTTTGACTTGTAGTTTTTGCCGGCGCGAATCTCGGCGGAATCCGCACCGCTGAATGTGCAGTTGATTATGTCAAGTTCATTGAATATCGTAAGAGCCGTTTTTATTATCTCCGCGCGCCCGAATTCCGCACCGAGCGCCGATATGGCAAATTTGCTTCCGCCCGAATCAGCAAGGGGCTTCAGCCGCGAAAAAATCCTTGCGAGCGCCTCGCGCCCGAGCGGAGGTTTTTTCCTGCTGTGTACGTCGCGTATGATGAACTGTGCCGTCGTCACTCCCCGGTATTCGTTTACGCCGAGGGAACCGGCAACGCTTATGCTGTCGCCGACGGCAAGGTCGGCAAGGTCGTCTGCCATGTTGAAGGCGGGCGCCTCCGCGCTTGCTCCGCCGCCGCAGAGCGTTATGAACATATGGTTGCCCGTCCGCGCACGGCGTATACCGCCGACAGCGGCGTTGTTTATGCAAAACATCGGCGGACGGTTGCCAATGCCGCACGGCTCAAGCAGCTCCAGCTCCTTAACCGTCCTTTCGCTGATATCCGCCGCGGACAGGGCGGCGTCTATGCTGAGCTTTGGCGTTGCGATTTCCTCTGTTATAATATTTTTTGCATATTCGTTTATTTTATTTCTGAAGACGCCGATTTTATTCTCTTCCAGCGAAAATCCTGCCGCCAGCTCGTGACCGCCGAATTTTGTGAGACAGTCTGCGCAGGCGGACAGAGCTTCAAACAGATTGAAGCCGGCAATGCTTCTGCCCGACGCCTTGCCCATGCCGTCGCCGCCCGTTGATATTACGGCACTCGGCTTATAGTACATCTCGGTCAGCCGGGAAGACACTATGCCTATCACTCCATGGTGCCAGCCCTCGGCGGCAACCACTATGACGTCGTTGTCGTAATATTTGTTTCGGTTTATTATATCGATTGCTTCGTCAAGTATTCTCTTTTCCTCGCTGCGGCGAAAGCTGTTGTCACTGTCGAGCCGCTCGGCAATCTGCATCGCGGCGGTGGGGTCGGTCTCAAACAAAAGCTCCACGCTCTGCGCGGCAGAGGCTATGCGCCCTGCGGCGTTGAGCCGCGGCGCAAGGGTAAAGCCCACCGTAGTGCTCGTTATCTCTCTGTCGGCGGCGCCGGCCGCCCGGAGCAGGGCGTTTATGCCGATGTTGTCCTTTTTGTTGAGCTTTTTCAGCCCGCGGCTGACTATGACGCGGTTTTCGCTTTGCAGCGGAACCATGTCCGCAACCGTGCCCAGCGCAGCTATGCCGCAGTATCTGTCCGCGACCGATTCGTCCATGCCCGACAGGGCATACACCAGGCAAAACGCCACGCCCACACCGGCAAGCGAATCAAAGGGATAGTCGCAGGCAAGCTTTGGGTTTATCACGGCTATGCAATCCGGTACGGCTTCCTTTGGGGTGTGGTGGTCGGTGACTATTACCTCCATGCCGAGCGAAGAAGCAAAGCGAACCTCCTCCACGGCGGTGATGCCGACGTCAACGGTTATTATCAGCCGTGTGCCGCCGTCGTGCAGGGTCTGCACTGCGGCGTTGTTCATTCCGTAGCCCTCGGCAGCGCGGTCGGGTATATAGTAATCGACGTGAGCGCCTATGCTTTTCAGATAGTCGCAGAGTATGTAGGTAGAGGTTATGCCGTCCACATCGTAGTCGCCGTAAACGGTGATTTTGGTCTCGGCTTCTATGGCGGAAAGTATGTGCTCCGCCGCCTTTTTCATGTCGGGAAGCAAAAAAGGATTGAGAAGCTCTGCGTCGCCGCCGCGCAGATATCTCTCTATCTGCCCGTCTGTGCTTATTCCGCGCAGCAGAATAAGCCTTGCGGCAAGGCTGCTTATTCCGAATTTTTCTGAAATTTGTGTAACACGGTATTCATCGGCTTCGCCGATGACCCATTTTTTAGATTTGTGCAAAGTTTTTGAGTCCTCCGCTTACTTATATAATAATATATTATAACAGCTTTATTACATCAGTGCAAGAGATTTTGACAAAAAATGTTCACAAAATGTTCATTTTTTCGATAAACGGCGCATTTTGATAAAGCGACCGAAAAATTGCCGAAAATTGCGATGAAAACATCGCCTTTTGAGCATAAATCACATAAAAAGGGTGAAAAATTTTAACAAAATGATAATAAACAGTTGACTTTATCGTTTTTTTTTAGTATTCTATATGTAATATGAATTTTGTTTACATAGCACAAGGAGCGATATTATGATTAACAAAGATGTTACAGTTCTGAATCAGGTTGGACTTCACGCCCGTCCGGCAACATTTTTCATACAGAAGGCAAATGAGTTCAAGTCAGGTATATGGATTGTAAAGGACGAGAGGAAGGTAAATGCAAAGAGCCTGCTTGGTGTGCTCTCTCTCGGAATAACGCGCGGAAGCGAGATTACCATTGTGGCAGACGGCGCAGACGAAGAGGATGCCGTTGAAGAACTCGCAAAGCTTGTTCAGGTCAGTTTTTCCGAAAGATAACAATATCGTTGCCTCCGCTGCTCATGCGGAGGCTTTTTTTATATCGGAGGTCGCGTATGTTTGATTTTGAGGCAAAACTGAAAACTCTGCCCGAAAAGCCGGGTGTGTACATCATGCACGGGAGCGACGGTCAGGTGATATATGTCGGCAAGGCAAAGGTGCTGAAAAACCGTGTGCGGCAGTATTTCAAGAATCACAACCATCCGCCCAAGGTTCGGGCAATGGTGGAGAATGTGGCTTATTTTGAATACATCATCAGCGATTCCGAGCTTGAGGCGCTTGTGCTTGAAAACAACCTTATAAAAAAATATATGCCGAAGTACAACATTCTGCTAAAGGACGACAAAACCTATCCCTTCCTCAAAGTCACACTCAACGAGGATTTTCCCAGGATTTTTGTCACCCGTCAGGTGAAAAAGGACGGCGCAAAATACTTCGGCCCCTATCAGAGCGGCATGGTTCTGCGCGACCTGATTGAGCTTGTGCGCGAGATATTTATGCTGCGCTGCTGCAACAAGCCATTCAGCGGAGATTTTGAGCCGCAGCGGCCGTGTCTTTATTATCAGCTGGGCAAGTGCAGCGGCGTGTGCGCCCATCTTGTGTCAAAGGAGGAATACCGCGCGGTGATAGCCAAGGTGTGCGCTTTTCTCGGCGGCAAGTACGACGAGGTGTACAAGCAGCTCACCGAGCAGATGAATGAAGCATCACAAAGGCTGGATTTTGAAAAAGCCGCGCTAATGCGCGACCGCATAAGGTCGGTGGAGATGCTCGGCAAAAAGCAAAAAATCGTTACCGCCAACGGAACCGACATTGACGCCGTGGCTATGTACAGCGCAAACAACCTTACCTGCGCGGAGATTTTCTTTATCCGCTCGGGCAACATGATAGGCAAGGAACACTATTTTATACAGGACACGGACGGCATGGAGCAGAGCAGGATTTTATCGGATTTTCTGCGGATGTATTATGCGGATTCGTCGTTTATTCCAAAGGAGCTTTATCTGCAATACGAGATAGAGGACGAATCTGCCGTGAGGGAATGGCTGTCGTCGCTCGCCGGCCGCTCGGTGTCGGTCAGGTGCCCGAAGATTGGCGAGCACGCTCGGCTGATATCCATGATAGAATCCAACGCGCGCAAGGAGCACTCGGAATACGAGCTCAAGCGGATGAGGGCTTCCGATTTTGTGAACAATGCTCTATCTCAGCTTACGGAGCTGCTCGGCTTTGAGAATCCGCCCATGCTTATCGAGGCATACGACATATCGAACACATCGGGCGACTGCACAGTCGGCTCTATGGTCACATTCAGAGACGGCAAGAGCTATCGCAGCGGCTACCGCAATTTCAGAATAAAGAATGTAGACGGGCAGAATGATTACGCGTCCATGCAGGAGATGATAACGCGGCGCTTTACGCACGCGATTGAGGAAAAGGCAAAAATCATGAGCGGCATGATGGACGAGGCGGACGCAAAGTTTCTTCCCTTGCCGGATGTGGTGTTCGCCGACGGCGGCAAGGGTCATGTGGACGCCGTGGCGGAGGCTCTTGCAAAGCTCGGCGTTGATGTGCCGGTTTTCGGCATAGTAAAGGACGACACCCACAGCACGCGCGGCCTGGTGTCGCCTTTCGGCGAGATACCCGTGGACAGCGGCAGCGACGCATTTATGCTGCTGACGAACATTCAGGACGAGATGCACCGCCGTGCAATTACCTATCACAGGAATCTGCGCTCGGCAAAATCGATAAAATCGGAGCTGCTGTCGGTGTCCGGAGTGGGCGAGGCGCGGCGAAAAGCGCTTCTTGCGCATTTTAAGAGTGTTGCGGCAATAAAAAAGGCGTCGGCGGCGTCTCTTGCCGAGGTCAAGGGGATAGACGCGCGCACGGCGGAGAATATTTACAGGCATTTTCACCACGACGAAGGAGAATAAAAAATGGAGAATTATCAGCTTGTCCTTGACAGGACGATTAAAGATATTGAAAAATCGGGAAAGGTGCCGAGGCTGCTGCTGCACAGCTGCTGTGCGCCGTGTTCGAGCTATGTGCTTGAGTATCTGAGCAAATATTTTGACATAACCGTGCTCTACTGCAACCCGAACATATATCCACCGGAGGAATTCGGCAAGCGCGCCGAGGAACAGGTGCGCCTTGCGGAGGAGATGAATTTTGAACATCCGGTCAGGGTGGTTGTGAGCGATTACAACTCGGACGAATTTTACTCCGCGGTGCGCGGACACGAGGACGACCCCGAGGGCGGCGAAAGATGCCGCATCTGTTTTGAGCTGCGGCTGGGCGCAGCGGCGGATTATGCAAGCAAACACGGGTTTGACTTCTTCACCACCACGCTGAGCATAAGCCCGCTCAAAAACGCGGCGATGCTCAACGAAGTGGGGGCAGGCATGGCGGAAAAATACGGCGTGGCGTATCTGTTCTCGGATTTCAAAAAAGCGGGCGGTTACAAGCGCTCGTGCGAGCTTTCGGCACAGTACGGATTGTACCGCCAGGATTATTGCGGATGTGTATTTTCGGTCAGGAGGTAGACAGTGGCTCTGGAGTGTATATTTGATTTTGGGTGAGTGAGTTCTGCACAAGCGTGCGCGGAAAGTATTCCGTCAAAGGATGTGTATGTGTTTTTATTCTCGGACGACGAGTTCAGCGCTACTGCACTGCTGTCCGAGTCGGCAAGAATAAAAAATACATACACAGACGGCATAAGTTTTTGTGCGTACAGAAAAAATATACATCCCCGAGCATCACGGAGAGTTGTTAATCATCGGAGGATTTACTTATGATAAAATCACGAAAACTGAATAAAACTCAAAAATTCATATGTAATCTGTTCGTCACTGCCGCGGTGCTCTGCATTTGTCTCGGCATATGCCTTATGATACACAATACCTCGGGCGTGCTGCGGCTGATTCCTGCCATATTTGTGCTCGGGTCGTTTCTCATATCCGTTTTGACAGACGGCTACACCTTCGGCATACTGTCGGTGCTCATCAGTGTGCTCGCGGTGAATTACGCATTCACATTTCCGTATTTCAGCTTTAATTTTAATATGCAGGAGAATGTTGTTTCCGCGGTGATAATGATTATAATATCCGTCACAACCTGCGCCATGACAACCAAGCTGAAAAAACAGGAGGCACTGCGCACCGAGACGGAAACGGAGCGCATGAGGGCAAATCTTCTGCGTGCGGTCTCTCACGATTTGCGCACACCGCTCACCACCATATACGGCGCAGGCTCTGCCTTGCTCGATGGCGGCGACGGATTCAGCGCGGAGCAGAGAGAAAAAATGCTGCGCGGCATCTGCACCGAGGCACAGTGGCTATCGCGGATGGTGGAGAATCTGCTCTCCATCACTCGGCTGGACAGCGGCAATGTCAGCCTGATAAAGACTTCCACCGTGCTTGACGAGCTGATAGATTCCGTGCTCGTCAAGTTCAATAAAAGATACCCGAGTGTCGGGGTCACGACAGAGCTGCCCGATGAATTTGTGGTGATACCTATGGACGCCATACTCATAGAGCAGGTTATAGTGAATCTGCTGGAAAATGCGGCGCTGCACGCCGAGGGCATGACAAGGCTTGTGCTGAATGTGCGCACAGTCGGCAGCAGGGCAGTGTTCACCGTGAGCGACGACGGCTGCGGCATTGAGCCGGAGCGACTCAAGAATATATTCAGCGGTGTGAGCAGCGGCGTAACAGCCGACAGCCGCAGGCACAATTCCGGCATAGGTTTGTCGCTTTGTGCCACGATTATCAGGGCGCACGGCGGAAACATAAGTGCCGAAAACGCCAAGAACGGCGGTGCGGTTTTTCGGTTTGAACTGGATACGGAGGATGGCGAAAATGAATAACAAATACAAGGTATTGGTCGTTGAGGATGAGGAGAACATAAACAATCTTGTCACAACTCTGCTTGAGGCCAACGGATATTCCGTCGTTTCTGCACGCAGCGGCGGCAGCGCAAAAATGCTCTATGCTTCGCACCGCCCCGATTTGATAATTCTTGACCTCGGCCTGCCCGATATGGACGGGATAACCCTCTTGCGCGAGATTCGCCGAGAATCGTTTACGCCGATTATAGTGTTGTCGGCGCGCACTCAGGAGGGCGACAAGGTGTGCGCGCTTGACCTTGGCGCAAACGACTATGTTACAAAGCCCTTCGGCAGTGCAGAGCTTATGGCGCGTGTGCGCTCGGCGCTGCGCAGCACCAAACAGGGCGGCGACTGCATGACGCCCGAGGGCAAGTTTGTCACCGGCGGGCTGACGATAGAATATGCTTCGCGCCGCGTATTCCTTGACGGCGAGGAGATTAAGCTGACAAAAACGGAGTATAATATAATTGCGCTCCTGTCGGAGCACGCCGGCAAGGTGCTGACATACTCTTTTATCATAAAAAACATCTGGGGCTATGACGATTACGGCAGCACGAAAAAGCTTCAGGTGAACATGGCAAATATACGCAAAAAATTCGGCGCAAGACCGGGCGAGGACAACTACATCTCAAACGAGCTGGGGGTCGGCTACCGCATGAGCATTGCGTCGGAATAAACGCAAAACAAGGAGAGCTTTTTATATGCTTATAGATTTTCATACACACTGTTTTCCGGACAAGCTTGCCCCGAGGGCAATATCACAGCTTGCATATGCCTCCGGCGGTATGCTGCCGCATACTGACGGCACACTGACGGGTCTTAAGGAATCCATGAAAAACGGCGGCGCCGACATATCCGTTGTACTCGGCATAGCCACAAATGCTCATCAGCAGCGCAGCGTAAACGATTTTGCCGCGTCAATCAACAACGGCAGCGATATTTTTGCATTCGGTTCGGTATATCCCGACGCGGAGGACGCGCTTGACGAGCTTGACAGAATAAAGGCTATGGGGCTTAAGGGAGTGAAGTTTCATCCCGAATACCAGGGCTTCTATGCCGACGACGAAAGGATGAAGCCGATTTACAAAAAAATATCCTCTCTCGGGCTGATAACCGTATTTCACGCAGGGTTTGACTATGCGTATTCGGCGCCGTATCACTGTATGCCGCATAATATGCTTCGTGCGCTGCGCTGGTTCGATTCGCCCGTGGTTGCGGCACACTGGGGCGGTCAGGATTGCGGTGAGAGCGTTATAGAGCAGCTTTGCGGCATGGATTTATACTTTGACACATCATTCGGCTGTGGAACAATGCCGCGTCCCGTGGCGATGCGTATTGTGGAAAAGCACGGAGCGGACAGGCTGCTTTTCGGCACGGATTCGCCGTGGCACAGCGCCGCCATGGAGAAAAGTCTCATTGAATCGCTCGGGTTATCCGAGGAGGAAAAGAACAAGATATACTGCAAAAACGCAGAGAAACTGCTGGGAATAGGTGAATGTTCGTGTAAATCTCGCTGACACATAACATATGCCCCTCGCCTTTGTGTTAATTTGTGCGGCGGCTCGGTGATATATAATAGATTCTGTAAAATTCTATTGCATTTTCAAACAATATGTGGTACGATTAAGAAAAACAAACCATTGGGGGAAATGCTATGAAAAAACTTACACTGTTTGCTGTCATTGCGGCAATGCTGCTCGGCATTGTCGGGCTGACGGCATATGCGGAAGCCGACACCGCCGCGGCTTCGGTTTGGGGGTATGATGTTCCGTGTGACAGCGAGGATTTCAGCCTGAGCATAAATCAGTCCGGCGACATTATTGTGGCGGAGATGAAGCTGTTAAATCAAGAGGCTGACTGTTCTTTGTATGCGACCTTATCTTACAAAAAGCCGGACGGCGCATTGGAGACATCGGACATCAAGCTTATCAATGCATACAGGTCAAACCCCACGCCATGTGTGTATTTTTACATAGACCACAGGTATTCGGAGTATTGCGATATGTTTGTGACATTCATTGACCGCTCGACTTTAAAGCCGTATGTCGAGTCGGTGAATGTGAACGAGCATTTCAACATAGAGCAGCGCAGGTACGAGGTAAACGGCATTGTCAATTCGATTAACCCGATTGAAAAGACAATGGAGTTTGTGCCGCAGGAAACGGTAGTTGATAAGGACGGAAACACTCTTATGGATTCCGAGAGCGGCAGGGCATATACGCTCAGCTGTGAATATGTGGACGCGGACAAATATCTCATGCACAATGTCGACATAGTTTTTGCAAACGGCGGCAGGGATTACACTGTACTTAATATCAAGGACAGTAAATACGGTAAAATGTTAAAGGTATCTGCCGATTATTTGGCTAACGGTAAGTCAACAGTCGCTGCAAACAGAAGTGTTGTTGAGTATTACGACGGCTTCGAAGCCACAAGGACGACAAAAATCAATGTTGAGGCCAGTGCTCCCATATATGTAAACGGCTATGATGTCGGTCGCACTATAAACTATCCTGCGGATTTGGCGCAACTTTTTGGGTCAAGCCTTGCCGAGGTTGAGTTTGTCGAAAATACATCTGATAAATACTATGATGCGGTTATGGTTACTGTATATGAGCATGGCATTGTGGAAGATGTGTATGAAAACTACGAGAAAATCGATTTTGTAGGTAATTATACGGTTCGTTTTGATTCGTCGGATTGTAGTCAGGCTGTAAAGATTATTGACAGGTATGGCAACAAGCTTTCACTGTCTGATATAAAATCAGGGGATGTTTTGGCAATGCGTGTCGGGACGGATAATGTAAGACTTAGGTCAGGAGAATGCCAAGTTCCTTCTGCAAAGCATTTTGCCGATAACGGAAACACTATAACTATTATCAATCTCGGTGCCAACACCGTAAGCGGCAAGATAAATAAGGGTGGCAATTACAGTGTATATATTAATAATGTCGTGTATGAAATTGGAATTTTTGTCGACGGCAATTATGATCTTGTTTTCAAGTATGACGAAGCCAAACTCGGAACTACGGGAACATTTTATCTTGACATCAACAACAGGATCATAGGTTTTGACGGAAAATCCGGTGGGTTCTTTGAAGTCGGTTATATACTTGAAACAGAATATTCGTCTATCAACAGTTACGACAAGGGGTGGAAAGTTAAAATTCTCACGCAAAACGGAGTTGAAATCTACACTTTGAACGACACATTCAATGTTGATGATAATGTTTACAAAGCCGAGAGTATGACAGGCAAAGAAAAAGAGCTTACGCGTTATTCGTCCGGTAATGAAAATTATTTTAAGAATAACCCGAGCGGAAATATAGTTGAGTATAAACTTACGAGTGAGAATAAGATAAAAAATATTGCAACGGTGAGGGATACCGGCAGTTTGTTTGAGCGCTATGTGTATAATGCGGAAACCGGCAAAGTCGGAAATTATACACTTGCCAAAGACGCAACTATATTTAACCTTAGCAGTGCAGACATCGACGAAAGCAAGGTTGAAACAATTGCGGAACTGACAAACAGAGGACTTTACAGCGGAATTGTCGGGAACAGGAGAGATTATTGGAACATACTTGCCATAACAGATGAAAGTTCGCCCGAGCCGAGCGGTGAGAAAACCGAGGATACAAAGCAGCTCTGCATCGTGGACAGTTCTATGAGTGCGCTGTACAATGATGATTATGCAGTTGAAGTGACATACTACACAGATGGGTCATCCGAAAAAAGGACCGCAATATTTATTGATGATTCGGAGACGAGCGGAATGGTAGGTTATGATATCATGAAAAAAGGTGATATTTTCGTTGCCGACATAGACGCAAGCACCAATGTTGTATTGAACTATACGGTGCTTGCGCAGATCAATTGTGATTATTCGCGCTTTATTCAACCTGTGGACGGTGCTTTTGCGGCGGCATATGGGGAAGATTTTACTGGTAAACCCGGGCTGGACAACGGAATAGACTATATTTACGGATACATCAGAAATATATATAAGAGAGATGGCAAAGTTAATATCGGGATATGCTATGATGGCAATGATTCCAGTATTTACACGGTATCCACTGATAAATCGACGAATGGATATATGTATACGGCTGCAAAGAACACGATAATAACTGCCGGTGACTGGCGCGGTGACTATGTGGATATACCGGACTACGATAACTCTTGCACACCGATATTTGTAAAGCTCTGTGACGGCGCGGTTACGGATATATACACGCTCAATACAAGGGTGGATACATCCAATGTCACTTTGGGTTCGTCGGCACAGGCATAAAATATAAAAAACTTTAAATAGTGAAATAATGAAAAGTTAAAAATCCGACAGCATTTTTACCGCTGTCGGATTTTTTTGCAAAAACATCTTGACAAACTACTACACGTTGTAGTAGAATGTAATTACTACAAAGTGTAGTAATGATTGCAATCGAAATATTAACGAGGTGTTTATGCATGGACAACAAAAAACTTTCCGAATCGGAAAAAGAGATAATGGAGCTTTTGTGGGATAGGGGCAGCATGACGGCGAGCGAGGTGTTCCGCGCACTATCGGGTGATGGAAGAAAATACACCACCGTTGCCACTTTCCTTACCAGACTTGTGAAAAAAGGCTTTTTGCGCTGCACAAAGGACGGCGGACAGAATCTGTACGCCGTTGCGGTCGGCAGGGAAGATTATCTTACTGAGCAAACAGAAGAATTTGTCAACGATATGTATGACGGCTCGGCAAAGGATTTAATCGCCTGCCTGTGCAGGGAAAAGGTGTCGAGCGAGGATTACGGCGAGCTTATGCGCCTGATTGACAAATATGAGGGCAAAATAGGGGGTTAGAAGAGATGATTTGGTTTTTGCTTGTCAAAGTTTTGTTTATGAGCATCGCAATGAGCGTGAGCGGATTTGCCGTGTGGGGCATGACGCTGCTGTGCCGCGGCATAATGAGCCGACGGACGGCATACCGCCTGTGGCTGATACCCATGGCGTTGGCTCTTGTGCCCCTGTCCGTCAACATTCCGATTGCGGTAAATGTCTCTCAGGCGCAATACCCGGCGGTGATTGAACCGGTTGTGCTTGGCGACGCGGCACAGCCAACCGCGGGCGGTGTGGCAGATGTGAGCGCGATTGACCGCAGCAACAACAATCCCGTGTCGGTTGACGGCGACACGGCGATTCGCGGAGCTGTCTCGGAATTTACGAAAAGCGCTGTTTTTGCAGCGAAGAAGATTCCGCTCAAAGAGGCGGCAGGAGCGGCATATCTTGTCGGTGTGCTGGTCTGCCTTGCGGCATATTTGCTGAAAACGGCGCGGTTCGGCAAAAAAATACGCCCGCACCTGACCGAATTTACATATGAGTATGAGCAGGAGTGCTGCGCAAGAATCGGCTATGGCGGCAAGGTGAGGGTGTATCGCGCGGATTTTGAATGTTCGCCGTTTGTGTTTGGCTGCTTTCGCACGAAAACGGTTGTCCCGAAGGGCGGCATATCAAAAGAGGCTTTTATTCACGAGGCGCTGCACATAAAGCGGCATGACACGCTGTATATGCTGCTCACGGCGATAGTGGGCGCGGTGCATTTTTTCAATCCGCTGTTCTATGTCTTTGCCAGGCAGATAAGAAAAAACATGGAGCTTGCCTGTGATGAGAGCGCGGCGGCTGTCATGGACGACCGCGAGCGGCTGATGTACAGCAGGGAAATTGTCGCAAACGCCGCACCGGCATTTGCCGGCGCAGCGTGTCTGTCCGAAACGGGAAATAACATCAAGGAAAGGATTGAGAAAATTATGGAGAAAAAGACCTATTCGAGAGCGGCGCGCTTTGCAAGTCTTGCCGTTGCAGTTGCTGTGCTTGTTACCCAAACGGCATTTGCGGCGGTGATCGGCGGCAGATCGCCGGCAAAATCGTATATAATAAACCACACTAACATTGTGTACAGTCTTGTATACCAAAACGGTGACGATGTGTTGTGGAGCAGAATGAGCGGAGGCGGCAGCAACATTGCCACTTTGGTGAACAGCCCGTTTTATAAGGGATTTTCCGCAGATTTGAATCTGACGTTTTCCAAACTGCGAACCAAAGAGGGCGCATTTGACAGCAAGGTTCACATAGAAATGACCAAATTTGTCAAAGAGTTTAACGGCGGCAAGAACTGGCAGGGACTTTTCAGCGTGACCATGGGAGATATTGAGGTAGTCAGCGACGCGATGGGTTACTTGAGCAATATTCCCGGCAACTATGCGCGCGATGTATCGCGCCTTATAATAGACGACGGCGACATTCGGTTTGACCTGGAGCGGATCGATTTTGACACCGATTCCGAGGATACAATCAACGCCGAGTACGAGGAGGATGAGGCAAACGACTTTGAGGCTCATTTTTCGCGGTTATACTGCGGACATCTGGAATCGACCGCAACAATCTTCGGCAAGACGTACAGCGGAGAAAATCCCGATGCGATAACGACACTGAAAGTCGATGATAACAACGGAAAATTTGCAATGGAAGATATGACCCTTGCCGATTGCCGATATTACATAAAATCTGTCCCCGGGGGATTTTATAAATTTGACGGCGACAAGGTGTACGGCAAATTTTTGCTGATGTATTCCGGCGGTGTGCCGGCAGACGAGTTTTATGCAACGGTGAGCGGATTTTACGAGAACACTCTCAGTCTGGTGAGTGACGACGGAAATATCCGGTGCTCAATCGTTGCGGAGGATGTTCCCGAGGATGTGGCGGAATCGGTGGACATTTTCGGCACAATGAAAGGACTGAGGAATGGGATAGACGACAACAGCGAATTTGCAAAAACCTGTGTGCGCACCGTAAAAGCCGTGCCGCTGAACAAAATGCCGTTTACACTGCGCTTGAGCGACGACGGCACCAAGGTGATACTGAAACTGAAACATGGGTTTGCGCCGCTCGGCTGGGATTTGTCCTATGCGTCATACGGCGGCGGAGACAACGATGTGTATGTTAAGTATGATTCGTCGTCCGTCTCGGATGAATTTGAACTGCCGCTGTGCGATACGGAGCTGGTAAGCCACAATCTGCAGTTCCGCTATTACACTGCCGATCCGTATGTGAAGCACTGCTACACCGACATTATGTTCAAGGTGTGGAACGGCAAGATTCAGTATCGCTCGTGCAAGGATTACATCACCGAGAATACCGGTTATTCCGGCAATGAGGGCAAGTCTATGATAGGAAAGTTTTTTACGGACAGTTATACCGGAGCATGAGCGCAGACGAATATATGCTAAATTCAAATTAAAATCACCGCAGCACGCGTGTTTTCTCCGTGTGCTGCGGTGATTTTCTGTTATATCTCCCAGCCGCAAATGCCGGGCTTCTTTGGTCCTTTGAACACAAGTTCGGGTTCTTTCAGGCTGACTTTGGTGTGGGGCGGAACAGATTTTGTAATAAAGCAGTTTCCGCCGATTATGCACTCTTCGCCGATTACCGTCTCGCCGCCAAGAATGGTTGAGCCGGCATAGATTGTCACGTTGTTGCCGATTGTCGGGTGGCGTTTTACTCCCGAGAGCTGCTGACCGCTCCTTGTGGACAACGCACCGAGGGTTACTCCCTGATACAGCTTGACAAAGTTGCCTATGCTGCACGTCTCGCCGATTACGATTCCCGTGCCGTGGTCTATAAAGAAATATTCGCCAATCTGTGCGCCCGAGTTGATGTCAATGCCGGTTTTGTTGTGGGCATATTCCGTCATGATGCGTGGAATGAAAGGCACCTGACTGCAATAGAGCACATGGGCGATTCTATACACAAATATTGCAAAAAGACCGGGGTAGGAGATGATTATGTCCTCCTTGCTCTTTGCCGCAGGGTCGCCGTCAAATCCTGCCTGCACGTCCTTTAGCATTTTGTCCTGGATGTTCGGCAGCTGCGAAACGAAGTTGGAGCAGATGTCCTCTGCCTTGTCGCTCGCTTCGCCGGTGCCGCCGCTGTAAACAAGCGCCGCTTTTATCTGCGATTTAAGCGAGCTGTACACATGGGCAAGTCTCTCCGCGGCAAAATACCCCGAGAATTCTCCGGCTATGTTCTCTCTGTCGAAATATCCCGGGAAAACTATATTTTTCACCTCATGGATAATATCTATTATAGCTGCCCTGGACGGCATATTCCTGCCGTCCTTGCAGGTGAGCAGTTCTTTGCTTTCGTAGTTGTCCAGGATTTTCTGAATAGTTTGATTGATTGTTTCAGTCGTCTTTTCTTTCATTCAATGACCTCCGAGAATATATGGCTGTTATATATGTATTCACAAAAAAATGACACATTACTTCATATGTTATTATTTTATAGCATATGAGCCAATGTGTCAAGCATTAAAATTGAATGTTTGCAAATAAGATTTTTACAGCCTCGTATTACTCAGAAATTCTTTCAATCTTCCGCTTTTCGGGTTTGAGAATATTTCATCGCTTGTTCCCTGCTCTGCGATTACCCCGTCATCTATAAACACCACTCTGTCCGAGATGTTTTTTGCAAAGCTCATCTCATGGGTGACTATTATCATGGTCATGCTTTTGTCGGCAAGCGATTTAATTATCTTGAGCACCTCGTTGGTGAGCTCAGGGTCGAGCGCCGATGTCGGCTCGTCAAAGAGCATTATTTTCGGCTCAAGCGCAAGCGCCCTTGAAATGGCAACCCTCTGCTGCTGACCGCCGGACAGCTGACAGGGGTAGCTGTCCGCCTTGTCGGACAGACCGGATTGCGCAAGTAAATCGAGCGCGCGTTTTTTTATGCCGTCTGTGATTTGCGCTTTGTTTTTCTTATAGTCGTCCCTCTCCTTGGCGAGGAGCTTTGGCGCGAGCATTATATTGTCCAGCACGCTGTACTGCGGAAACAGATTAAACGACTGGAACACAAATCCGAATTTAAGCTGCTTTTCGCGTATCTCCTTTGCGGTCATCTTTTTGCTGTCGCTGCCGTCGAATATCACATCGCCGTCGCATATTATTCTGCCGCCGCTCGGTTTCTCCAAAAAGTTGATGCAGCGCAGAAATGTGGTTTTTCCGCCGCCGGACGAACCGATGACCGACACAACCTCGCCCTCGTTCATGGAAAAGTCTATCCCTTTGAGTACCTCAAGTCCGCCGAAACTCTTTGTAAGGTTTTCTATCTGAAGTATAGCCACAGTTATTTTCCTCCCTTAACCTTTATAATAGTCGAGCCGTTTCTCTATTCTGCCGAAAAGTATGGTGAGCAGTCCGCAGAATATGAGGTAAAACGCGCCGGTATAGAACAGCGGCCACAGCAGGCCTTCGGATTTTATGTAAACCTGAGCCGACCATATTATCTCGTACACGGCTATTATCCGCGCAAGCGACGTATCTTTAACAAGGGTTATTATCTCGTTGCTCATGGGGGGGACAATCCTCTTTATCACCTGAAAAAGCACTACTTTGAAAAAGGTTTGAGCCTTTGTCATGCCGAGCACCTGCCCTGCCTCATACTGACCGACGGGTATGGACTCTATGCCGCCGCGGTATATCTCGGAAAAATAGCAGGCGTAGTTTATGATAAAGGCTATGAGCACTGCCGCAAATCTGTCAAGAACAATCCAGGTTGCAAGCCATGCGGTGATGAAATTCTGCATCTCGAGCCGACCTGCCCACCGAGCGATAAGCCCGGGGCCGTAGTAGATGACAATGAGCTGGAGCATGAGCGGAGTGCCGCGGATTATCCAAACAAATGTCTTAACAAGCCATTTCACCGGTTTCCATTTACTCATTGAGCCAAAGCTGATGATAAGCCCGAGCGGCAGAGCAAACAACAGGGTGAGGGCAAATATTTTAAGTGTTGTGCCGAAGCCTTCCAAAAGGGAGGCGGTAACCGTCATAAACATAGTAAAATCCTTTCGTAACGATACTGATGTGTTTTATCGGAGTACGCATACATTTTTGTGGCGGTTCGGTGTGTGTTTTTTATTATTGACTCCTCGGACAGCAGTGCAGTAGCGCTGAACTCGCCGCCTAAGAATAAAAAACACACACCACCCCTTTGAACCGAACATAACTACGCAATAGCGAACCACATTTCGCAGACAAGGGGTGCACACCGCGCACCGCGGTATACACCCCGAAGTCGAAACTTCAATTAATTATTTCGCAAGGTTCAGCTGATATTTTTCTGCCAGCTTGTCAAGTGTGCCGTCGCTCATCATCTCGTCGATGATTTCGTTAACCTTTGCCGCAGCGTCGGAGCCTTTTCTGAAACCTACAACATATTTCTCGGAGGTGAGCGTTATGCCGGATTTGAGGCTTGCATAGCTTGTGCCTTCGCCGGTCATCGCGTTAGCCATTGTTATGTCGATAACGCAGGCGTCTGCCGAACCGGATGCAACCTCCATAAGTGCGTCAGACTGAGACGTAACCGCGGTGAAGTCAGCGTCAAGTCCGTTGTCCTTTATTGCAGCTTCTCCTGCCGAGCCTGCCTCTGCGGCAAATTTAAGCTCTTTCATGGAATCGGCATCTTTGTATGAGTCAATCTTGTCCGCCGCCATAACGACAACCTGTGCGTTGTCAACATAAGGCTTTGTGCACTCCATAGCGTTTTCAACCTCATCGGTGAGGGTCATGCCGTTCCATACGCAGTCAATTGATTTTGCGTCAAGTTCAAGCGCCTTGTTATCCCAGTCGATTACTATGAACTCGGGTTTTACACCGAGTTTTTCTGCAACCGCTGTTGCAAACTCTGCGTCAAATCCTGTCCATCCGCCGTTCTCGTCCTGATAGTCCATCGGCTCGTATTCTGTTATGCCGATTGTCATTGTGCCTTTGTTCTTTATGTAGTCAAAGTCGGACGCCGCTGTTTCATCCGTTGTTTTCGGCGTCTCGCTGCCGCAGGCGGCAAATGCGAATACCATTACGACTGCCATAACCATTGTCAATAATTTTTTCATGATAGATTCCTCCGTTTGTTTTGCTTTGTTTTATGGATATATATTATCACAACATTTTAGCAAAGTAAAGTGTTAAAACAATAAAATGTATGGCTGCACATCAAAATATGCCGTTTTTGCGGTTGTGATATACACATTGCACAAAAAATATATCTCAAATTAACTTTTGAAGAAAAAAATAAATTAATTGTAAAAAAACTATTTAAATTCGGCAAGATATGATATATAATATGTATGTGGAAAAAGAGAAAAATGATTAATGGGACGGTGAACATATGACAGATCACAAATTCAGTGTGTCGCTCTTGGAGATTCAGCGTGAATTCAAGCTTGAGATTCTTAATGAGCCTGACAACATGAATGAAATAATGATAACCAATAACGAGATAAACAGACCCAGTTTGCAGATTGCAGGGTTCTTTGAATATTTCGACAACACCCGTGTGCAGGTGATAGGCAAGGTGGAGATATCGTATCTGGAGAGAATGACATCGGATATGCGCATGAGTGCGCTCGACGCCCTCTTCCGCGAGGACATACCTGCCGTTGTCATCACGCGCGACATGGAGCCGCCGGAGGAGATGATGTATCTTGCAAAGAAGTACAACATACCCTTTATGCGCACCCATATGTCAACCTCGAGGTTTGTCAGTGCGCTCATTGCTTACTTGAATCTGCACCTTGCGCCGCGGCTCACCATGCACGGCGTTTTGGTGGAAGTGTACGGCGAGGGAATACTGCTCCTCGGCGACAGCGGAGTGGGCAAGAGCGAAACTGCGATAGAGCTTGTTAAGCGCGGTCATCGGCTTGTCGCGGACGATGCGGTGGAAATCAAGCGAGTGTCCGACATCAGCCTGGTGGGCAATGCGCCCGACATAATAAGGCATTTTGTGGAGCTGCGCGGCATAGGCATTATAGATGTAAAGATGATTTTCGGCATGGGCGCAATCAAGCAGACGGAGAAGATTGACATGATAATCAATCTGGAGCAGTGGAAAGAGAAAAAACAATATGACCGCCTGGGACTCAACACGGAGTACAACAATATTCTCGGTGTGGACGTGCCGGCACTCACGGTGCCCGTGAAGCCGGGCAGAAATCTCGCAGTCGTGGTGGAGGTTGCCGCCATGAACAACAGACAGAAAAAACTCGGCTACAACGCGGCTGAGGAACTTAACAAGAGACTCATGAACGAAATGGGCGATAACTAATATTAAGGAGATATTTTAACATGGTTTACTTTGGAATAGACATCGGCGGAACAGGAATAAAAGCAGGAGTAGTCAGCCCCGACGGCAAGCTGTTGTACAAGCAGAGCGCGCCCACTCAGGCGGCGCTCGGCTACGACGTGCTGGCAAAGGATATTGCCGGCCTCATAAAATCGGTCATGGAGAACCAAAACATCTCTCTTGACGATGTGGCGGCGATAGGCATGGGCTGCCCCGGCTCGATTGACGACAAAAACGGCGTGGTTATCTATGCAAACAACATCAACCTCAAGAATGCGCCGCTGTGCGCGGAGGTGCGCAAATATATTGACAAGCCGGTGTATATCGGCAATGACGCCAACTGCGCCGCTCTGGGCGAATATTTTGCAATGAACGACGACAGCATAGAGGATTTTGTGGCGGTTACTCTCGGCACGGGAGTCGGTGGCGGAGTAATCATAAATAAAAATATTTACACCGGCTTTAATAGCGTTGCCGGCGAGCTGGGTCATACCGTTATCGCTATGGACGGCGAGCAGTGTACCTGCGGCAGAAAAGGTTGCTGGGAGGCGTATGCGTCTGCGACGGCGCTGATACGCGACGCCGAGCGCGCGGCGGACAAAAACCCCGATTCCGCGCTTGCAAGGGAGATTGCGGCAAACGGCGGCAGCGCCACAGGCAAGATAACCTTTGACTGCGCTAACGCCGGTGACGCAGTGGCAAAAGAGGTAGTGGACAAATATATAAGATATGTTGCCGAGGGCATAATAAATATAGTCAATACATTTCAGCCGCAGTATATCGCAATCGGCGGAGGCATAAGCAACCAGGGCGACAGACTTCTCGAACCGGTGAAGAAATATGTAAGGGAAGGCAGCTACGGCGGCGACCTTGTGAGACCCACTGAGATAGTTATAGCCAAGCTCGGCAATGACGCCGGCATAATAGGCGCGGCATTGCTCGCGCTGTGATAACGGGAGTTAATATGAATAGTGCTGTATATGACAATCTGAAAAAAATCCTCGGCGACGACGGAGTGAAAATAAACGAACCGATGAGTGCGCACTGCACTTTCCGCACCGGCGGCAGCGCGGCGATTTTTGCCGAGCCGACGGGGGAGGAGCCGCT